>DASTGK010000288.1:0-10392 GCA_035719085.1 Anaeromyxobacteraceae bacterium | reverse complement strand
CGTGCCCATCGAGGTGGTGACCGCCTCCAAGAAGGTGGTCAACGTGAAGGAGCACTACAGCACCGAGCGGTACCGGCCCCACTTCCGCAGCTTCGAGATGAAGCCGCTCTTCCTGGTGACGAGCGAGGGGTAGCGCCCGTCGGCGCGGCCGGGTAGGGTGCCGCCCCCATGCCCGGCGATCCCACCCGCTTCCTGGCCTACTGCGACGGCTCCTCCCTCTCCAACCCGGGCGGCCCGGGGGGGACCGGCTTCGTCGTGGTCGACCGCGTCCGGCCGGCGCTCCGCTTCGGCGGCAGCCGCTTCGAGGTCGACGGGCCGCACGCCGTCACCAACAACCGGATGGAGCTGCGCGCCGTGCTCGAGGCGCTCGACGGCCTGCCGGAGGGCGAGACGGTCGAGGTGGTCTCCGACTCGCGCTACGTGGTCGACGCCCTCTCGAAGTGGATCCACGGCTGGCGCAAGAAGAACTGGCGCACCTCCACCGGCGAGCCGGTGCTGAACCGCGACCTCATCGAGGCGGCGGCGGCCCGGGCGGCGGCGCTGAAGGTCCGCTGGACCTGGGTGCGCGGCCACCACGGTCACCCGGTCAACGAGATCTGCGACCAGCTCGCCACCTCGGCGGCGCGCGGCGTGGCCGGGCCGACCGAGGCGCACGTCGTCGCCGCCCTGCGCGCGGCCAAGGTGCTCGGCGCGCGATAGGTTCCACCCTCCACTCTCCCCCTCGAGAAGAAGAGCCATGCCCCAGTACGTGATGTCGATGATCCGCGTGAACAAGGTGGTCCCGCCCAAGCGGCAGATCATCAAGGACATCTCCCTGTCCTTCTTCCAGGGGGCCAAGATCGGCCTGCTCGGCCTCAACGGCGCCGGCAAGTCGACCGTCCTCAAGCTCATGGCGGGCGTCGACGAGGAGTACGACGGCGAGATCACGCGGATGCCCAACGTCCGCATCGGCTACCTGCCGCAGGAGCCGCGGCTCGACCCCGAGAAGACGGTGCGCGAGGAGGTCGAGTCGGCGCGCGGCGAGGTGGCCAGGGCGCAGGCGCGGCTCGAGGCGATCTACGCCGCCTACGCCGAGCCGGACGCCGACATGGAGAAGCTGGCCGAGGAGCAGGCGCGGCTCGAGGCGGTCATCGCCGGCGCCGGCGCCGAGGCCGACCACGACCTGGAGATCGCCGCCGACGCGCTGCGGCTGCCGCCCTGGGACGCGCTCGTGAAGCACCTCTCCGGCGGCGAGAAGCGGCGCGTGGCGCTCTGCAAGCTGCTCCTCGAGAAGCCGGACATGCTGCTCCTCGACGAGCCGACCAACCACCTCGACGCCGAGTCGGTCGAGTGGCTGGAGCAGTTCCTCACCCGCTTCCCCGGCACGGTGGTGGCGGTCACCCACGACCGCTACTTCCTCGACAACGCCGCCGAGTGGATCCTGGAGCTCGACCGCGGCCACGGCATCCCGTGGAAGGGGAACTACTCCTCCTGGCTCGATCAGAAGGAGCAGCGGCTCGAGGTCGAGGCCAAGCAGGAGTCGGCCCGCATCAAGGCGATGAAGCAGGAGCTGGAGTGGGTGCGCCAGAACCCCAAGGCGCGCCAGGCCAAGTCGAAGGCGCGCCTGGCCCGCTTCGAGGAGCTCTCCAGCGTCGAGTACCAGCGGCGCAACGAGACGCAGGAGATCTTCGTCCCGGTGGCGGAGCGGCTCGGCGACCAGGTCATCGAGTTCCACGGCGTGTCGAAGGGCTTCGGCGACAAGCTCCTCATGGACGACCTGTCGTTCATCGTCCCGCCCGGCGCCATCGTCGGCATCATCGGCCCGAACGGCGCCGGCAAGTCGACGCTCTTCAAGATGATCACCGGCGTGGAGCGGCCGGACCAGGGCGAGGTGAAGCTGGGCAAGTCGGTGAAGCTGGCCTTCGTCGACCAGAGCCGCGAGCACCTGGGCGACAAGACGGTCTTCGACGAGATCTCCGGCGGGCGCGACCTCATCCAGGTGGGCCGCTTCGAGATGCCGAGCCGCGCCTACCTGGGGCGCTTCAACTTCAAGGGGGCCGACCAGCAGAAGCTGGTGGGCACGCTCTCGGGCGGCGAGCGCGGCCGGCTCCACCTGGCGAAGACGCTGATGCAGGGGGCCAACGTGCTCCTGCTCGACGAGCCGTCGAACGACCTCGACGTCGAGACGCTGCGCGCCCTCGAGGACGCGCTCCTCGAGTACGCCGGCTGCGTCCTCGTGGTCAGCCACGACCGCTGGTTCCTCGACCGGATCGCGACCCACATCCTCGCCTGCGAGGGCGACTCCAAGTGGTCGTTCTTCACCGGCAACTACCAGGAGTACGAGGCCGACAAGCGGCGCCGGCTCGGCGACGAGGGCGCCAAGCCCAGGCGGATCCGCTACAAGCCGATCAGCCGCTGACGCCGGCACGCCCCGCCGGGACCCTGCGGCCGCCCCGCCGCCCCCTCTAGAACCGGGGGCGAGCGCCGCCCCTGGCGCCCGGCGAGGGCCGCCATGGATGAGCTGGACGTCGTCGTCATCGGCAGCGGGCAGGCGGGCGTGCCGCTCGCGGCCCGGCTCGCCAAGGCCGGCAAGCGGGTGCTCCTGGCCGAGCGCGGCGCGCTCGGCGGCACCTGCGTCAACACCGGCTGCACGCCCACCAAGACGCTGGTGGCGAGCGCCCGCGCCGCCCACGTCGCCCGCACCTGCGCGCGGCTCGGCGTCCGCGCCGGCGAGGTGACCGTCGACTGGCCGGCGGTCCTGGCGCGCAAGGACGAGGTGGTGCGCCGCTGGCAGGAGGGGGTCTCGAAGAAGCTCGCCGGCGGCGGCGAGCGGCTCCGGCTGGTCCGGGCGGCGGCGCGCTTCGTCGGCGAGCGGACGGTGGAGGTGGGCGGCGAGCGCGTCCGCGCGGCGGCGATCGTCGTCGACGTCGGCGCGCGGCCGGTGGTGCCGCCCATCCCCGGGCTCGACCGCGTCCCCTGGCTCGACAACCGGCGCGTCATGGAGGTGCCGGAGCTGCCCGCGCACCTCGTCGTCGTGGGCGGCGGCTACATCGGCTGCGAGTTCGCCCAGGCCTTCCGGCGCTTCGGCTCGGCCGTGACCGTGATCGAGCCGGGGCCGCACCTCATGGCGCGCGAGGACCCGGAGGTCTCCGAGGCGCTCGAGGGGGCCTTCCGCGCCGAGGGGATCGAGCTCCTCCTCGGCGCCCGGCCGCTCGAGGTGTCGGGCGGGCCGGGGCGGATCGCGGTGGCGCTCTCGGCCGGCGGGCCGGTCGCCGGGAGCCACCTGCTCGTCGCCACCGGGCGGCGCCCCAACACCGATGACCTCGGCTGCGAGGCGGCCGGCGTGGCGCTCGACCCGAAGGGCTTCGTCGTGGTGGATGACCACTACCGGACGAGCGCGCCGGGCGTCTACGCGGTGGGCGACTGCGCCGGCGGCCCGCAGTTCACGCACGCCGCCTGGGACGACCACCGGCTCCTCTTCGACGTGCTCGCCGGCCGCCCCGGCCGCGGGCGCAAGGACCGGCTCGTCCCCTCCTGTGCCTACACCGACCCGCAGGTGGCCGGCGTCGGCCTCACCGAGCGGGAGGCCAAGGCGCGCGGCGTGGCCTACGAGGCGGCGACCATGCCCTTCGGCTGGGTGGCGCGCGCCATCGAGACCGACGAGCGGGCCGGCCTCCTCAAGGTGCTCGTCGATCCGGCCACCGACCGGATCCTGGGGGCGTCGATCGTCGGCGCCGAGGCGGGCGAGCTGATCCACGTCTTCGCCGCGCTGATGCAGGCCGGCGCCCCGGCGCAGGCGCTCGTCGATCTCGAGGCGGTCCACCCGGCCTTCGCCGAGGGGCTGCAGTCGGTGGTGATGGCGCTGCCGCGCCACGCGCTCTCGTAGGCGGCGCACGCTGGCCCCGGCGCGCCCGGCCGAGGTGCGTTACATCTAGGCGGATGACCGGCCGCACCATCGTCATCGGCGACGTCCACGGCTGCCTCCGGGAGCTCGAGGCGCTCCTGGAGCGGGTCCGCCCCGGCCCCGCCGACGCCCTCTGGTTCGCCGGCGACCTCGTCAACCGCGGCCCCGACAGCGGCGGCGTGGTCCGGCTGGTCCGCGCGCTCGGCGCCCGCACGGTGAAGGGGAACCACGACCACCACCACGTCCGCTGGCGGCGCCACCTGCTGGCGCGCCAGGCCGACCCGACCCTGCCCGAGCTGCCGCGCCCCTCCGACGGCTTCCTCGCCGCCCACGCCTCGCTCACGGAGGAGGATCTCGACTTCATGGCGGCGGCGCCCGACCTGGCCCGGCTCTCCGGCCACTGGGTGCTGGTGCACGCCGGCCTGCGCCCCGGGCGGCCGCTCCACGATCCCGACGCGCCGCGCACGCTCCGCTACCTGCACCGGCTCACCGGACGCCGCGTGACGCTCGACGAGCACGTGGCGGCGCCGGCCGAGAGCCAGCACTGGTCGGAGCGGTGGCGCGGGCCGTGGCACGTCGTCTACGGCCACCACGCCCTGCCCGAGCCGGCGCTGCGCGGCCTCACCTTCGGCATCGACACCGGCGCCGTCTACGGCGGGAAGCTGACCGCGCTCGTGCTCAACGGGCTCGGCCGCGACGACCGGCCGGAGCTGGTGCAGGTGCCGGCGGCGCGGGCCTACGCGCCCCACCCGCTCTGGTCGGGCGGCGAGGTGGCGCGGGTCCCCTGAGCGCGCCGGCTCAGCGGCTGGTGAGGGCAGCGGTCCGGGGCAGGCGGGGGCGGAGCGAGAGGCCGACGCGGGTCGTCTCGCCCTCGCGGACCGTCACCGCCTCGGCCGCCGCCGCCGTGCCCGGCGCGCCGGTCGCCGCCACCGAGTAGCTGCCCGGGCGGAGCCGAGCCAGGCGGAAGGCGCCGCTCGCGTCGGTGAGGACCTCCTGGGCGTCGCCCGCGACGGCCGACGCGGCCACGATCCGCGCGCCGGCCACGGGCCGCCCATCGGCGCCGACCGCCCGCCCGGCGATGACGCCGCCGCGCTGGAGCGCCACCGTGGGGAGCGGCGCGCCAGGCCGGACCGGCACCGCCGCCGGCAGGTAGTCCGGGTGGGTCACGAGGAGCAGGCCGCCGCCGCGGGCGGCGTGGCGCAGCAGGTAGGCGCCACCGTTGCCGCTGCCGCCGAGATCGCTCAGCCGGTCCGGCTGCGCCGGCGACGCGCCGACGTCCAGCGAGCCGGCCAGCGCGGCGCGGGCCGCGGGGAGCGGATCGCCGGTGCGGGCGTCGACCACCTCGCCGATGAGGTCGACGCCGCCGCCGAGCACCACGTCCGGCAGCGTGTGCCGCCGCCCCGAGGTGCCGCCGAGCGTGGCGTGGGCCGTCACCACCGCCGGCGCGCGCCCGTCGGCGCGGAAGACGAGGCGCGAGTCGCCCCCCGGGAGCGCCACGGCGTAGCGCCCGTCGCCGGCGTAGAAGAGCTGCCCGTTCACCGTGAAGCGCGCCACCGGCGCGCCGCGCGCGTCGACCACCCGGCCGGCGACGCGCCCCGGCGGCGGCTCGGCGGCGGCGAGGAGCGGGAGGGCGGCGGCGAGGGCGAGGAGGGGGCGCATGCTCGGTTTCTGTTGCAACCGATGCACCGCCCCGCGTCCCGAGAGCGTGCGACCCACGCCCCACCGACCCCGCGCCGCGGAGCGCTCCTGTTCCCGGCCGCTTGACGCGCCGTCACACGCGGCGAGGCCGCCGGGTGCCGCCGGCGCCGGGGTCGAGGCGGACCGGGGCCCGGCGCCATCAGGCCGCCGCCCGCTCGAACGGGAGGTCCACCCCCCCCGCAGCCAGCCGACCACCTGGAGCAGGTCGAGCCAGTCAGGTGCGCTCGCACGCGGAGAGGATGGCAGGGGCGGGCGTCGAGCGACAGGCCATGGTGGACGTACAGTGGCCCACGGCCAGGCCCGGGCGTCCGTCGGCCGCGTAAGCTGCTCCGGATGATCACCTCCTTCCGCGGCGAGCACTTCCTACAGAACCAGCTCGGGAGGCTGCTCATGAAGCTCCGGCGGGACCTGCGGGACGCCGGCACGGCCGGCCCCTGACGGGAGCGAGCACATGGGCGGGCCGAACGTCGAGGCGTACCGGAGGGCGGCGGAGCAGGAGCGCCGCCGGATCGCCGCGCTCCGGACGCGCGACGGCGTCATCGACCTCGCGGAGCTCCGGGCGGCGAGGGTCGCCGCCGACTTCCTGCGCGGCACCTACGGCCGGCTCCCGCTCCTGGTCGGGATCCGGGTGGTGCTGGCCGCACAGGTCGGCTTCGAGCTGGAGGTGGCCATCGCGCGCGAGGACCACCTGACCCGCGTCGGTCTGCCGACGGCGGTGAACCACGTGCCCGTGCGCGTCGTCGTCCGGCAGGCGTGAGCCGGCTCCATCCGTTGCCACCACCAGGACCGATCGACCCAGCACCACCCGTGCGTGACAACCGACCGCCACGTCCCGCCGCCATGCTACCGTCCCTGCGATGCCGACCCTCCGCACGTTCCGGCGCGCCGCCTGCACAATCCTCTTCCTCGCCGCGGTGCCCGCCGCGGCCTTCGAGTGTCCCGAGCGCGGCGGCCGCCCCTGGCGCGAGATCGGCGCCGGGCACGTCACCCTGGTCACCGATCTCGGCTCCGGGGCCGGTCAGGACCTGGCGCGCGAGCTGGAGCGGCTCATCCTGGTGCTCCACGCCGTGCTGCCGAAGGTCGGTGGGCCGGTCCAGCCCGTGCGGGCGGTGGCGCTCCGCGACGGGGAGGACTTCGACCTGTTCGCGCCGAAGCACGCCGACGCCCTCTACGTGCGAGACGAGCTCGGCGTGCCCACCGTGGTCATGCCGGGCGTGCTCGGCGGCGCGCAGCGCGAGGTCATCGCCCACGAGCTGACGCACCACCTGGCCGCCCGCGTCTTCGCCAGGCAGCCGCTCTGGTTCAGCGAGGGCGTGGCCACCTTCATGGAGACCATCGGCGCGAGCGGCCCGGGGAACACCCCGACGCTGGGCGGGGTGCCGCTCAGCCGCTTCCGCGAGGTCTACCCGTTCCACGGCGGCGCGGCCAAGGTGCTGCAGGCGCAGGGCCACCTGGAGACCTCGCGCGACTACGCCCTGGCCTGGGCGCTCGTCCACTTCCTGTTCAACCAGCGCAGCGCCGAGCTCGCCAGGCTCCAGGCCGCCTTCGCGCAGGGAAAGGATCCGGCCGCCGCCTGGCGCGAGATCTTCCCGGAGTGGGATCCCGCCTCGGCCACCGGGGCCGCGGCGCTCGACGAGGCGGTCGGGCGCTACCTCGCCAACGGCAAGTTCCGCTACTTCGACGTCCACCTCCCGGCCGAGCAGCCGGTGACCGAGCGCCCGCTGTCGGCGGCGGAGGTGCACTCGGTCCGCATGTCGCTCCCGTGGATCAACCGCGGCGAGAAGGTGGCCCCGGAGCGGCGCGCCGCCGAGGTGGCCGAGGCCCTGGCCCACGACCCGGGCCACGTGAAGGCGCTCCGATCCAGCAAGGGCGAGCGCCTCCCCCTGGCCGAGCGCGCCGCGGCCGCTCACCCGGAGGACGTGGACGCCTGGCTCTTCCTCGCCGCTGCGCTGCCGCCAGGGGCGGGCGAGCGCCGCGAGGAGGCGCTCCGGAAGGCGGTCGCGGCCGGTCCGGCCAACGCCATCGCGCTCAACAACCTCGCCTGGCTGCTGCTCGAGACCGGGCGCTCGGGCGAGGCGCTGCCGCTGGCGCGCTCGGCGGTCGGGCTGGCGCCGTGGAGCTCGGCGGCGCTCGACACCCTGGCCCAGGTCTCAGACGACCTCGGCCTGTGCGCCCAGGCGCTGCAGGTCGAGCGGCGCGCGGTGGACGTGCTGCCGGAGCGCCTCCCCGCGAAGGAGCGCGCCGCGTACCTCGAGACGCTGGGCCACCTCGAGGCCAAGTGCGGCGTGAAGGCGTCCGCGCCGCCCGCGACGGCGCCTGCGGAGACGGCGGCGCCGCGACCGACGCCATAGGGGGACGGCCCGTGCTCATCGGGCGGGTGCGATCCTCGGTAGGCATCGGCGGAGCGTAGCGCCGGGGTGGCCACGCGCCCTCGTGTCGACGGGCTCAGCCGCCCCGCAGGTGCTCGCGGAGTCCGCTCCGGAGCGCCACCGTCCCGCCGGTCAGCCGCACCTCGGGCGTCCCGTGCCAGCGCGCCGACGCGGCGATGGACCGCGCCACGTCGGCGAGCAGCGCGTCGCTCGCGCGCACCTCCGGCTCGAGGGAGATGCGCTTCACCTCGAACCGCCCCTCGGCCCGGTGGGCCTTGGCGTCGAGCCGGCCCACCAGCGCCCCGCGCCGCAGGATGGGGAGCACGAAGTACCCGTGCCGCCGCTTCGACGCCGGCAGGTAGCACTCCAGCCGGTAGTCGAAGCCGAACATGGCCGCCGCGCGCGCCCGGTCCCAGACCACCGGGTCGAAGGGCGAGAGGAGCGCCGTGCGCGTCGCCGCGAGCTGCCCGGCGGCCGCCCGCTCGGCCAGCGGCAGCTGCTCCCGGTGCACGTACCCCGGCGCGTCCCACCCGGCCACGGCCACCTCGACGAGCCTCCCCTCCTCGACGAGCGGGCGGAGCGCCTCGGGGCAGAGCCGGGGCCGCGTGCGGAAGTAGTCGTTGATCCAGCGCGCCTGCGTCACGCCGAGGGCCCGCACCGCCTTCTCGACGAGCGCCCGCGCCGCCGCCTCCGCCGGGGGGAGCCGGCCGGCCGCGCCGCCCGGGTGGACGCGGGCGGTGAGGTCGTAGACGCGCTGGAAGCGCTCGCGGCGCGCCACCATCAGCTCGCCGAGCGCGAACCAGGCCTCGAGCCAGCGCTTCTCCTGCTTCCAGCGCCACCAGCCGGCCGCGCCGCGCCGGCCGGACTCGAAGTCCGAGGCCTTCACCGGCCCCACCTCGCGGACGTGGTCGAGGAGCGCCCGCATCCGCGGACCGTGCCGCCGCAGCTGCTGCCGGGCCCGGCTGATGAACCAGTGCTCCCGCGTCTCCATGGTGCGCCGGTGCAGCGCCCAGTCCTCGATGGGGGCGATACAGGCCTCGTGGGCCCAGGTCTCGAAGAGCGCCCCCTCCTCGAGGAGCCGGTCGAGCCAGGCCGGCTGGTAGTCGCCGAGCCGCGCGTGGAGGACGAGGTGCTGGCTGCGCGCCACCACGTGGATGGTGTCGAGCTGGAGGAGCGCGAGGCGGCGGACCACGCCGAGCACGTCGGCCGGCGTGGCCGGCGCCGGGGGCGGCGCGGCGAGCCCCTGGGCAGCGAGGTGGAGCACCCGGGCCTGCCGGGCGGTGAGGGTGAGGCGGGGGGCCATGTCGTGGAGTCATCGCACGAGGAGGAACGACGCGCACGCGCGCGGCCGCAAGCCCCGAGGTGCCCTGGGACGGCCAGCGGCTCGCCGGCGACGTCACCTGCTCGCAGGCGCAGGTGACGGAGCCCGGGCAGCCCCGCCGCCCCAGGTGGCCTGCGCCCAGGCGACGGTGTCGCGAGCGGCCTGATCGAGGGGTGTCGCGCGATCGCCGAAGCGCGCGCGGAAGCGGGTGTCGTCCACCACGAACGGCTCCTCCCACTGGTAGGCCATCTCCTTCAGCTCGCGCAGCAAGGGGACCGCCAGCGAAGCTGCGGAGAGGACCAGGGGCGGGACGCGGCTGATGGCGACGGGGCGCCCCAGCGCCGCGCCGAAGCGCTCCACCAGCGCCCTGGTGGTGATGGCCGGCGCGCAGGGGAGCATCCAGAGCCCATCGGCCGCGGGGTCGAGCCCCAGCGCGGCCAGCCCCTCCGCCACGTCGCGGGTGAAGTGGTAGGTGTGCGGCACGTCCGGGTTCACGATCAGCTGGCCGCGCTTCCCCGCCAGGACGCCGCGCCAGAACCGATCGCCCAGGTGCGATCCGGCGCCGGCCCCCGGCCCGAAGAAGTCCGACGCCCGCCCCACCGCGGCCCGAACCGCGCCGCGAGCGACCGCCTCGAGGAGGTCGTCGTGCAGCCGCGCTCGGATCTCGCCCTTGCGCGAGGTGGGACGCTGCGGCGTCTCCTCGTTCATGGGCCGCCCGCCGGTCCGGCCGTACGGGTAGAGGTTGTCGAGGACCACCAGCCGCGCGCCGGCGCGGCCGGCGGCGGCGACGAGGTTGGCCTGGATGCGCGGCAGCGTCTCGGCCCAGACGCGGGCGAAGTACGGGGTGTTGATGCAGTGGTAGACGACCTCGGCGCCGCGGGCCGCCTCGGCGCAGAAGGCGGCGTCCATCGCGTCGCCGCGCAGCACCTCGACGCCGGTCACCGCGACCGGCCCCGCCGACCTGCGCACCACCCGCACCCGCCTCCCCGCCGCCACGAGCCTCGCCGCGAGGAGCGGGCCGATCTGCCCTGCCCCGAACACCACGTGCACGCCGGACGTCATGGCCGCCTTCCTAACCACGACGGCGGCGCGCCGCCACACCGCGTCGCGCCCGCGGTCAC
>DASTGK010000287.1:0-5817 GCA_035719085.1 Anaeromyxobacteraceae bacterium | reverse complement strand
GCCGCACGCGCCGCGCGACGCCGCCCGCGAGGCCGGCCACCCTCGCGGCGGGCCACCCGGTCGCCCGCACCACCGGGCCGAACCCGCCCAGCCGCCTCGGCACGAGGGTCGCCCGCAGCAGGGGAAGCGCCCGCCGGGGCCGCCGCCGCGGCCGCGCGAGCGGGTCGTCGAGGTCCAGTTCAGGCCTCAGCTTCCGAGGTCGCCCGCCGAGGGGAACCAGCCGAAGCCGCACGGTCCTGCAGCGGCTCCGCGCGCCCCCGCCCAGCACGGCGCACCTCGGCAGCAGGGCGGCCAGGGGAGCGGCGCGCCCGACCCGGGTCGCCGGCGCCGGCGGAGGCGCTGAGACCGAGGCTCGCCCAGGAGCCTCGGACGCCAGTCACGACCCGGAGTCGTGCGCGGTAGTTCCGCGCAATCATGGACGTTTCCGGTCCTCGCATTTCTTGCGGTCGAGCCGCCTCGCCGCGCATCGTCGCGCCTCGCGGCCGGGCACTCCGGCCGGGCCGCCGACCGCGCCCGGCAGCGCAGGTGCCCGTCGATCCTGCGTTTCCACTCCGGCGCGCCGGCTGGTGCGCCACGTGCATCCCTATGAATGTCCGACGTTTTTGGACTGGTTCGCTCCACGTTTGGCCACGCTGGGCGAGCTGATGCCGGATCGAAGTCGGCGAGCGCGAATCGCTCGCAGCGTGGCCGAGACGACCTGGCCCGCCACCGCGCGGGTGAACCTGGAGAAGAACCGTGGCGAACAAGATCACCGAGGACTGCACCAGCTGCGGCGCCTGCGAGGCCGAGTGCCCCAAGAGCGCGATCGCCGAGGGCGACGACCACATGGTCATCGACGCGGCCAAGTGCGACGAGTGCGCCTCGAACGGCGGCGAGCCGACCTGCATGTCGGTCTGCCCGAGCGACTGCATCGTCAAGCTCGAGGCGTAGCCCTCCAGCAGTCGGAGCTCACGAGCGGGGCCCGGGGTCGATCCCCTGGCTCCGCTCGTGCGTCTGGGCCTGGCGCGGCGGCTGCGCGCTCGTCACGCCGACCAGGAAGGCGCTCCAGAGGAGCGCCCAGAGCAGGACGAGCAGGGAGCCGTCGACGAGCCCCGCGACGAGCCCCCGGCGCACGCGGAGGTGCGGCGCGAGCGCGGCGGTCGAACGGTTCGAAGCGCGGTGGGCCGTCATGGCGTCCTCGGAGCGCCCCGCGCGCCCCGCGCCTCGTGCGCGGCGGACGGCGGGCATCGCAGGGGGAGAAGTAGCCCCGCCCCCCGCCCTCCGGAACGCGCAAGGGAGCGCCGGCCCCGCGCACCGCTGCGCGGGTCGCCGACGCGGCCCCGCTCGAGCCGTCAGGCCACGCGCACGCCGAGCCCGGAGACCGGCTGCGGCTGCTCGCAGCGGATCCACTCGCGCGTGTCGAGCACCACCGCGTCCTCGTGCGTGCCGGCCGGCATCACCAGCGTCGCCTCGCGCTCCAGCTTCTCGTCCATGAAGATGGGCAGGCCGAAGAGGCCGAAGGGCGGCTCGGCCCCGGCCTCGCACGGCTCGAACTGCTTCACGAACTCGCGCTCGGAGACGAGCGCGGCGCTCGCCCCGGTGGCCTCCTCCAGCGCCGACAGGCTCAGCTGGTCGCTGGCGGAGACGACGGCGATGGCCAGCTTGCCGTCGAGCCGGACGATGACCGGCTTGGCGACGTGCCGGCCGCTGACGTGCTCGCGGGCCGCCAGCTCCTGCGCGGTCATGGCGAGCCCGTGGGTGTGGTGCTCGTACCCAGGGTGCTTCTGCCTCAGGTGCGCCTCGATCATGGTCGGGATCATCTTCGGACCTCCGCGTCGGGGAGCGGCGAGCCCTCCCCTCGCGCCCGATCCTGCGCCCGTCGGATCGGGCTCCGCCACGCCCCATCCGGACCCGCCCGGCCTGGGCCGCGCGGCGCCGGAGGCCGTGGGCGCCCGGGTGCGCTACGGCGCCGGGCGGAGGCCGAGCCAGGGCTCCCGCAGGCGCGCCTGGAGCGCCGCCAGGTGGCGCCGCGCGTCGAGCCAGCGGCCGTCCTCGGCGTAGGTGGTCGGGTGGACCGGCGGCACGTCGCCGAGCGTCATGTCGGGGGCCACGTCGACGAAGGTGAAGAGGCAGGAGTTGGAGAGGGCGCGCGCGGTCCGGTCGCGCGAGAAGCGCTCGATGGTGGTCTGCACGCAGATGGCCGGCCCCTCGGTGTAGACGACGGCGCTGGTGAAGCGGAGCTTGTCGCCGATCTGGACCGGGTGGAAGAAGTTGACCCGGTTGACGGCGGCGACGACCGGCCGGTGCGGCGCCACCCGCTCGGCGCAGACCGAGGCCAGCTCGTAGGCGCGCCGCATGATGTAGCCGCCGAAGATCACCTTGGAGCGGTTCTCCTGCTCCGGGTAGGTCCGCTCCCAGCTCTCGATGCCGAGCTTGCCCGCGCGCAGCCCCGAGAACCCCTCGGCCTCCTGCGCCTGGTGCAGCGCCGCGAGGAGCCGGAACTCCTGGGGCGAGGGCGGCTCCTCGGCGGCGGCGGCCCGGGCGCGCCAGGCCTGCTGCCGCTCCAGCGCCCGCCGGGCGCGCCGCTCGGCCAGCTCGTCGCCCGGCTCGAGCGGCGGCAGCTCCACGGAGCGGGCGTCCTCGCCGTCGCCGCTGCGGGCCACGAGCGTGAAGTAGCAGGTGGCGAGGTGGCGCCCGCCCGCCGGCGCCTCGACGCGGATGCCGACCTCCATCGACGTCCGCCCCACCCGGTTGACGCGCGCCCGGCAGGCCAGGTCCTCGTCGGCCGAGGCGACGTGCCGGACCAGGATCTCGTCCACCGCGGCGGTGACCACGTGGGCCTCCGGGTGGACCTGGCGGACGTAGGGGAAGCCGGTGGTGTAGGCGGCGAGCAGGTCGAGCTCCTCGAGCAGCACCCCGAAGCGGAGGTTGCCCGGGAGCGGGTCGTTGAGCACGAGGAAGCGGTGGCGGAGCGCCTGGTCCTTGGTGAAGGGGAGGAGCAGCTCCCGGCTCGTGTCGGTGGCGCGCATGGGTTCAAGACCCGTAGCCCGTCCGGGCGCCGAGCGCCACCTCCGCGGGCAGGTCCGCCCGCCCCCGTCGAGGCCCGGTGACGGCCGGGCCGCGGCGTGCTCTCCTCTGGCCGCCACCCGCGAGGAGGTTCCACCGTGAAATACCGCATGCTCGGCCGCAGCCACCTCTCCGTCTCGGAGATCGCGCTCGGCTCCTGGCTCACCTACGGCGGCGGCGTCTCGCGCGCCCAGGCGGAGGCCTGCGTCCGGGCCGCCTTCGACGCCGGCATCAACTTCATCGACACCGCCAACGTCTACTCGGGCGGCGCCGCCGAGTCGTTCCTCGGCGAGGTGCTCCGCGGCGTGCCGCGGGCGAGCTACGTGCTCGCCACCAAGGTCTTCTTCCCCATGTCGCCCACCGACCGCGGGCTCTCGGCGGCGCAGATCGCGAAGCAGCTCGACGCCTCGCTGGCCAGGCTGCGGGTCGATCACGTCGACCTCTACCAGTGCCACCGCTACGACCCCGAGACGCCGCTCGAGGAGACGATGGCGGCCCTCGACCGGGCGGTGCGCGCCGGCAAGGCCCGCTACGTCGGCTTCTCCGAGTGGCGCCCCGACGAGCTCCGGGCCGCGCTGGCCCTGCCCCACGTCCGCTTCGTCTCCTCGCAGCCGCAGTACTCGCTCCTGTGGCGCGGGCCGGAGGCGGAGCTCTTCCCGCTCTGCGCCGCCGAGGGGATCGGCAACATCGTCTTCTCGCCGCTGCGCCAGGGGATCCTCTCGGGCAAGTACCGGCCCGGCCAGGCGCCGCCGGCCGGGTCGCGCGGCGCCAGCGACGAGATGAACCTCTTCCTCAAGGACAAGCTCGACGCGGCGACGCTCTCGCGCGTGCAGGGGCTCGCCCCCATCGCGGCCGAGCTCGGCCTCACCATGTCGCAGCTGGCGCTCGCCTGGGTGCTGCGCCGGCCCGAGGTGAGCTCGGCCATCATCGGCGCCACGCGCCCGGAGCAGGTGGCCGAGAACGCGGCCGCCTCCGGCGTGACGCTGGCGCCGGAGGTGGTGGCGCGGATGGAGGCGGTGATCGCCGGGACGTAGCCCCGGCTACTCGCCGAGCGCCCGGTCGATGGCGGCGAGCCCATCGAGCGCGCCGGCCCGGAGCGACAGGTGCGGCGGCGGGATCTGCGGCTCGCGCGGGTTGATGCGGACCGCCAGCGCGCCGGGGCGCGCGCCGAGCTCCTGCGTCAGCATCCGGATCGAGGGGAGCGCCGTGCCGGCCCCCAGCTCCACCACCACGAGCGGCGCCCCGCCGAGCCGCCCGAGGAAGCCCGCGAACCGCTCCCGCTGCGCCATCGTCCGCTCCGGGAGCCAGGCGAAGTCGCCGAACATGAGGATGTTGGGGCGCGAGGGGGCGCCGCAGCGCGGGCAGGCCGGCACGCGCGCCGCCCGCATGGTGGCCTCGTCCACCGGCACCTCCTCGGCGTTCTCCCAGATGTCGCCGCGGCACGGCCCGGTGCACTGCAGGTGGTGGATCGACCCGTGGATCTCGACGATCCGCGCCGGATCGAAGCCGGCCCTCTGGAACTGGCCGTCGACGTTGGAGGTGACCACGAAGGGCTCGAGGCCGAGCCGCTCGATCCAGCGGCGCAGGAGCGCGAACCCCTGGTGCGGCACGGTCGCCCGGTAGAGCGCGGCCCGGTGGCCGTAGAAGCCCCAGCCGAACGCCGGGTCGCCCTCGAAGTGCTCCGGGTTGGCCGCCTCCTCGAAGGTGAGGCCGAGCCTCCGGTAGGGCGGGTAGGCGTTCCAGAACCCCTCGGGCCCGCGGAAGTCGGGCAGGCCGGAGTCCACCCCCATGCCGGCGCCGGCGGTGACGACGAGAGCGCGGGCGCCGCGGAGCGCGGCGGCGGCGAGGGCGGCTGGGTCGGCGGGATCGGTGGTGGTCATCGTCGACGATGGTAGCGGGGCGTCGGACGCGCCGCCCTCCCGCGGACAAGGCTCCTCACCCGCTCCCCCACCGGGCTGACGACTCATCACAGCGTACCCAGCCGCAATCGGCGTCTGACGGACAGTTCCGCGCCAGCGCGCTGCTGCCGAGAGGGCGGCGGAGAGGCGGCAGCGAGGAGAGTGGCTGGCAGGCGGCCGCACCGCCGTTCGTCGGCGTCGGCGACGTGCGGCCGTCGCGAGGGAGGCGGCGCCGCCCGTTCGAGACGTCTCCGCGTGATCGGTCCACGGGGAGCCGCGGCACGCTCGGCGGGACCGTGGGCCGGAGCCCAGCGGCGTCGACAGTAGCGACCGCGATGACCATGCGCGCCTGCTTCACTCTCCGTGTGCGACAGAGCAACTTCCTCTGGGAGCTCTGGGCGAAGTACTTTCACCCGTCCGGGGCTTCCGAAACCGGTCCATGAAGGCGCGCCCGAACGTCTGCTCGGCGTGAAGCCTGTTGTGCTGAGCGCAGGTCAACCGGAGGTTCTCGATCGTCGACGGCCCACCGAGCGCCGCCGCCTCGATGTGGTCCAGCTCGAGCCGCCACCGGCTCCCGCAGCGGTGGCCGTCGGGGCCGACCCAGGCGCACCGGCCCTCGTCGCGCTTCCAGACCTCCCGCCGCACCTCGGCGGTGATCCGGTCGCGCGGCTCGCTGGCCTGGGTGGGGGCGGGAGGGGAGGCCGTCGGAGACTGCTTCGCCCGCTTTCGGGTCGGCTCGACGGCGCCCCTGCGCTTGCCGTGTCTCTCGATGGCGCACTGGACCGCCTCGCGCAGCACGGCCGCGAGCTCGCCGCCCGGGATCTTGTGCGAGAGGAGCTCCGTGAGCTGGTCGAGCTCCTGCTTGAAGGCGGCG
>DASTGK010000286.1:0-14953 GCA_035719085.1 Anaeromyxobacteraceae bacterium | reverse complement strand
AAGGGGGCCGAGTACGAGCGGATGATCCGCGAGGAGTTCGCCCCCAAGCTCGAGGAGCTGAAGGCCGAGGCCCAGGCCGCCGGCTGGCTCGTGCCCAAGGTGGTCTACGGCTACTGGCCCTGCCACGCCGAGGGGAACGAGCTGGTGGTGGTCGACCCGGTCCACCGGAAGGCCGAGCTGGCGCGCCTGCGCTTCCCGCGCCAGCCGGACGAGCGGCTCCTCTGCCTGGCCGACTTCTTCCGCGCCGAGCCGGGCAGCGACGTCTGCGCCCTGCAGGTGGTGACGGTGGGCGACGCCGCCACCCGCGTGGCCGAGGAGGCCAACGCCCGCGGCGACTACTCGCGCGGCCTCTTCGTCCACGGCCTGGCCGTCGAGGCGGCCGAGGCGCTCGCCGAGCACTGGCACCGCGTGGTGAAGCAGGAGCTGGGGCTCGGCCCGGACCAGGGGAAGCGCTACTCGCCCGGCTACCCCTCCTGGCCGGAGCTCGCCGACCAGGCGCAGCTCTGGAAGCTCCTCGAGCCGGACCGGACCATCGGCGTGACGCTCACGGCGGCCCACCAGATGGTGCCGGAGCAGTCGACCTCGGCCATCGTGCTGCACCACCCGGACGCGGTCTACTTCACCATCCGCGGCCAGTCGGTGCTGGCGGGCTGAGGACGACGCCCTCTCCCCCCCATCGGAGGAGAGGGCTGGGAGATGGGGCTGACGCTGCGTCAACCCCCGCGCCCCCGCGACGACGACCGGGCCCCGGAACGTACCCCTTCGATCGCCGCCGCGGGAGCCGCGGAGACTAGAGCGGGTAGCGCTCGGCCGCGATGACCGCGTCGGCCAGCCGGCGCTTCGCCGCGAGGAGCCCCGAGGCGTCGTACTTGGTGAAGCGGCGCACGCCGCCCAGCATGAGCGTCGCCATGTCGCCCTCGGCGACGTAGAAGACGGCGCGGCGGGCCGCGGTGGCCACCTTCTCGACGGCGCGGAAGGTGTGGACCTTCACCGCCGCCTCGACCACGGCGCGGCGGGCCTCCGACAGCTTCGGCAGCGCCCGCTCGGCGCGCAGCACCGCGCTCTCGGCGGCGAAGATCTGGATGGCCACGTCGGCGGCGGCGAGCAGCAGCTCCTGCTCGTCCTTGATGGCGTCCATGAAGCGCTGCACCGCGGCGCCGGAGACGACGAGGAAGGCCCTCTTCAGGTTGGCGAGCGCCGCCTTCTCGGCGGCGAAGGGGACCGCGGGGTCGATCTCGTCGAGGGAGGGCGTCATCATCGCCTCCATCGCCTTCATCGCCTCCTTCTGCAGCGGGATCTCGCCCTTCATGGCGCGGCGCAGGATGGTGCCGGGCACGAGGAGCCGGTTGATCTCGTTGGTCCCCTCGAAGATCCGGTTGATGCGCTCGTCGCGGTAGTACTTCTCGGCCGGGTACTCCTGGATGAAGCCGTAGCCGCCGTGGATCTGCACCACCTCGTCCACCACGTCGGCCAGCACCTCGCTGCAGAAGACCTTGGCGATGGCGCACTCGATGGCGTACTCCTCGATGCCCGCCTGGTAGGCCTCGTAGTAGCCCGGCGCCTCCCTGGGGATGGTGGCCAGCCGGTCGTCGATGAGGCCGGCCAGCCGGTAGATGAGCGCCTCGCCGGCGTAGAGGTCGGCGGCCAGGTCGGCCAGCTTCTCCTTGATGGCCCCGAAGGTGGAGATGGGCACGCCGAACTGCTTGCGCTGGTTGGCGTAGGCCGCGCCGGCGGCGAGGGCGTGCTTGGCGGCCCCGGTCACCGCGGCGCCGAGCTTGAAGCGCCCCACGTTGAGCACGTTGAAGGCGATCTTGTGCCCCTTGCCGATCTCGCCGAGCAGGTTGGCGACCGGCACCTTCACCCCCTCGAAGATGACCGAGGTGGTGGAGGAGCCCCTGATGCCGAGCTTCTTCTCCTCCGGCCCCACCGTGACGCCGGGCGTGTCGCGCTCCACCAGGAAGGCGGTGAAGTGCTTGCGGTCGATCTTGGCGAAGACGGTGAAGAGGCTGGCGAAGCTGCCGTTGGTGATGAACTGCTTCGTCCCGTCGAGGACGTAGTGGGTGCCGTCCTCGGAGAGGCGGGCGGTGGTGGTGCCGCCGAGCGCGTCGGAGCCGGCGCCCGGCTCGGTGAGGCAGTAGGCGGCGCTCCACTCGCCGGTGACGATCTTCGGGAGGTACCGCTCCTTCTGCGCGGCGGTGCCGTAGTAGACGAGCGGCAGCGTGCCGATGCCGGTGTGGGCGGCGTAGGAGACCGAGAAGGAGCCGCCCGCCGAGATCTTCTCGGCCGCCAGCATGCTCGTCGCCTTGTCGAGCTCCAGCCCGCCGTAGGCCGCCGGCGCGTCGATCATGAGGAGCCCGGCGTCGCCGGCCTTGCGCATGAGCGCCGCCGCCACGCCCGGCGTGTGCGCCTCGAGCGCCGGCTCGGCCGGCACCAGCTCGGCGCGCACGAACTGCTCGGCCGTCTCGGCGATCTGCCGCTGCTCCTCGGTGAAGTCCTCGGGGGTGAAGACGTCGTCCTTCGTCGCCTCGGTGACGAGGTACTCGGCGCCCTTGAAGAGTCTCGCTGCCATGGTCTGCCTCCGTCGCGGCTCCGGGGCCGCGCTTCGTGGTCCGTGTCTCGCTGCTCAGGCCCGCTCGAAGATCGCCGCCGCCCCCATGCCGCCGCCGATGCACATCGACACCGCGCCGTAGCGCCCGCCGCTGCGCCGGAGCTCCTGCAGCAGCGTCGCCGTCAGCTTGGCGCCGGTGCAGCCGAGCGGGTGGCCGAGGGCGATGGCCCCGCCGTTCGGGTTGACCCGCGCCGGGTCGAGCCCGAGCGTCCGCACGCAGGCGAGCGACTGGGCGGCGAAGGCCTCGTTGAGCTCGATGGCGGCGAGGTCGTCCTGCCTGAGGCCGGCGCGCCGGAGCGCCGCCGGGATGGCCTCGATCGGGCCGATGCCCATCACCTCGGGGGCGACGCCGCGCGCCGCGAAGGCGACGAAGCGGCCGAGCGGGGCGAGGCCGGTGCGGGCGAGGAAGCCCTCCGAGACGACGAGGGCCGCCGCCGCGCCGTCGGTCATCTGCGACGCGTTGCCGGCGGTGACGGAGCCGCCCACCTTGAAGGCCGGCTTCAGCTTGGCGAGCCCCTCGGCGGTGGTGTCGCGCCGGATCCCCTCGTCGGCCTCGAGCTTCGAGGTGCGCCGCGCCAGCTTCCCGTTCTCCAGCGCCACCGCCTCCACCTCGACCGGCACCAGCTCGGCGGCGAACTTGCCGGCCTCCTGCGCCGCGGCGGCCCGCCGGTGGCTCTCGGCGGCGAAGGCGTCCTGGTCGGCGCGCGAGACGCCGTGGCGCTCCGCCACCAGCTCGGCGGTGATGCCCATCGAGGCGTAGCTCTCGGGCCAGGCGGCCACAAGCTTCGGGTTGGCGGCGAACTTGTTCCCGCCCATCGGCACGAGCGTCATGCTCTCGGTGCCGCCGGCCACGATGCAGTCGGCGGCGCCGGCCTGGATCCGCTCGGCGGCCGTGGCGATCGACTGCAGCCCCGAGGCGCAGAAGCGGTTGACCGTCTGGCCCGGCACCGCCACCGGCAGGCCGGCCTTCATGGCGGCCACCCGGGCCACGTTCATCCCCTGCTCGGCCTCGGGGAAGGCGCAGCCGAGGATCACGTCCTCGACGAGGGCCGGGTCGATGCCGGTCCGCGCCAGGAGCGCCTGGATGACGGTGGCGGCGAGGTCGTCGGGGCGGACGTCCTTCAGGCTCCCCTTCTTGGCCTTGCCGCCGGGGGTTCGGACCGCGGCGAGTACGTAGGCTGCGCTCATCGGAGTCTCCGGTGCGTCGGGTTCGGGATGGCCGGGCGCCCGCGTCGGGGGCGCCGGCGCGGTCAGTTGCGGAGCGGCTTCCCCTTCTTGAGCATGTGCTGGATCCGCTCCTGGGTCTTGCGCTGGCCGCAGAGCCGCAGGAAGGCCTCGCGCTCCAGGTCGAGGAGCCACTGCTCGGTCACGAGCGTGCCGGCCGGCACGTCGCCGCCGGTGATGACGCCGGCCACGGTGCGCGCCAGCTCCTCCTCGTACGGCGTGATGAAGCCGCCCTGGCGCATGTTCCAGAGCTGCGTCGCCAGGCTGGCGGCGGCGCTGCGCCCCGGCGCCTTGAGGTCGGTGGCCGGCCGGCCCGGCCGGTAGTTGGCGGCGAGCGCCAGCACCCGCTGCTTGGCGTCGTGCACCAGCCGGTCGGGGCCGAGCGTGATGCCGTCGCCCGGGCGCATGAGGCCGAGGCCGAAGAGCTCGGCGGCCGAGCTCGACACCTTGGCGGTGGCGATGGTGGTGAAGTTCTTGAAGAGGAAGGGCGAGACGTCGGTGTCGTACTGCTCGGCCAGCCGGATGGCGCGCAGCGCCAGCTCCTTGGTGCCGCCGCCGGCGGGCAGCAGCCCCACGCCCAGCTCGACCAGCCCCATGTACGTCTCGGCCAGCGCGTTGATGGCGTCGGCGTGGAGGCAGATCTCGCAGCCGCCGCCGAGCGCCATGGCGTGCGGCGCCGCCACCACCGGCACGCGGGCGTACTTCACCGCCATCATCGCCTTCTGGAAGGCGCGCACGGTGAGGTCGACCTCGTCCCAGGCCCCCTCGGCGATGGCCAGCGAGAGGAGCGCCAGGTTGGCGCCGGCCGAGAAGGTGGCCCCCTGGTTGGCGATGACGACGCCCTGCCCCTCCTGCTCGGCGCGGCGCAGCGCCTTGTGGATCATGGAGAGCGTGTCGCCGCCGATGGCGTTCATCTTCGAGTGGAACTCGAGGCAGAAGACGCCGTCGCCGAGGTCGAGCACCGAGGCGCCGGCGCTCCGCTCCACCACGCCGCCGGCCTCGCGGACCAGCGCCAGGTCGATGGCCTCCTTCGGCGCCGGCACCGGGCACCAGGCGCCGGTGGCGAGGTCGCGGTAGCGCCGCCTCCCCTTCTGCGAGTCGTAGAAGCGCTCCACCTCGGCGAGGCCCGCCGGGATCTCCACGCCGTCGGCGGCGGCCCGCATGACGAACGCGGAGACGCCGATGGCGTCCATCATCTCGAACGGCCCGAGCTCCCAGGAGAAGCCCCAGCGCATGGCCCGGTCGACCTCCAGCACCGAGTCGGCGATCTCCGGGATGCGCCGCCAGGCGTAGAGGAGCGTGTCGCGCAGGTTGCGCCAGGCGAGCTGGGCGGCCGGGTCGGTGCCGGCGAGCACGGCCTTCAACCGCTTGGCCGGGTCGTCGATCGCCTTCGACGCCTCCACCGAGGGGAAGCGCGGCTTCTTGGCCGGCAGGTACTCGCCGGTCGGCCAGTCGAAGTAGAGCGTCTCCGGCTTGTCGCCCTTGGTCTTCTTGAAGAAGCCCTGCTTCGCCTTCCCGCCGAGGAGGCCGCGCTCCACCATCTGGGCGACGAAGGGCGGCATCTTGAACGTCTCGCGCGCCTCGTCGTCCGGCAGGAGGTCGTAGGAGTTCTTCGCGACGTGGACCAGCGTGTCGAGGCCGACGAGGTCGGCGGTGCGGAAGCAGGCGCTGCGCGGCCGGGCCGTGGCCGGGCCGGCCACCGCGTCCACCTCCTCGACGGTGAGGCCGAGGTCGACCATGTGCTTCATGGCGTTGCAGATGGCGAAGACGCCGATCCGGTTGGCCACGAAGTTGGGCGTGTCCTTGCCGACCACGATCCCCTTGCCGAGCCGGTGGCCCAGGAAGGCGGCCATCCCCTCGGCCACCTCGGGCGCGGTGTGGCGGCTCGACACGATCTCGAGGAGCCGCATGTAGCGCGGCGGGTTGAAGAAGTGGGTGACGAGGAAGCGCGGGCGGAGCGCCTCGGGCAGCGCCTCGGCCAGCACGTTCACCGAGAGGCCGGAGGTGTTGGTGGAGAGGATGGCGTCGGCGCGGAGGTGGGGGGCCACCTTGCCGGCGAGGAGCGCCTTCTTCACCTCCAGGTTCTCCACCACCACCTCGACCACCCAGTCGCAGGCGGCCAGCTTCGGCAGGTCGTCCTCCAGGTTGCCCACCTCGATGCGGGCGAGGTCGGAGGCCAGGTAGAGCGGCGCCGGCTTCATCTTCTCCAGCGCCGCCTTGCCGGCCGTGGCGATCCGGTCGCGCACGGCCCGGTCGCCGAGGCCGAGGCCGGCCGCCGCCTCCTCGGGCGTCGGGGCCTTGGGCACGATGTCGAGGAGCAGCACCGAGAGGCCGGCGTTGGCGAGGTGGGCGGCGATGGTGCCGCCCATGACGCCGGCGCCCAGCACGGCCACCCGGTCGATGCGCGGCAGGGTCGGGGTCGAGCTCATCGGGTCTCCTCCAGCCGGGCGGTCACCGCCGGCACGATCTGGTGCAGGTCGCCGACCACCAGCACGTCGGCCACCTCGCCGATGGGCGCCTCGCGGTCCTTGTTGATGGCGACGACGAACTCGGCCCGCTTCATGCCGGCGAGGTGCTGCACCGCGCCGGAGATGCCGCAGGCCACGTAGAGGCGCGGCGCCACCGTCTGGCCGGTGGTGCCCACCTGCCGCCCGTGGTCGAGCCAGCCGGCGTCGACCACCGGCCGGCTGGCGCCCAGCTCGCCGCCGAGCGCCTTGGCGAGCGCGGCGATGGTCGGCAGGTTCTCCTTCTTGCCGACGCCGCGGCCGGCGCTGACGATCACCTCGGCCCGGCCGAGGTCGACCGGCTTCGGCCCGGAGGCCTCGTAGCCCATGAGCGGCGCGCCGGCCGCCTTCGGGACCTCGAGCCGCTCCAGGCAGGGGACGCCGCCGCGCTCGTCGCCGGCCGGGAAGGCGCCCGGCTGCAGCGTCACCACCGTCACCGGCGTGCGCGGCCTCACCACGCGGCGCATCTTGGAGGTGCAGGCCGGCACCTCGTAGCCGCCCTCGGCGAGCCCGACGACCTCGGAGACCTGCGTGGCGCCGAGCGCCGCGGCGACGCGCGGGGCGAGGTCCCAGCCGTAGGAGGTGTGGAGCAGCACCACCACGTCGGCCCCCTCGCGCCGGGCCGCCTCGGCCACCAGGTCGCGGTGCAGCGCCGGGTGGTACTCGCCCGCCTCGGCCACGTCGGCGAAGATCACCTTGCCGTCGAAGCGGGGCAGCTCGGTCTCGCGCCCGATGAGCAGCACCGAGCGGCCGGCGCCGAGCCGGCCGGCGAAGGCGATCGCCTCGTAGATGCCGTCCTGCAGCTTCCCTTCGCGGTACTCGCAGACGAGCAGGGCCTTCACGGTCAGCTCCTGGCGGGCAGGGCCCGCTCCTTGAGGATGGCGGTGAGCTCCTCGACCAGCCGGTCGAGAGGCCCCTCGATGACGCGGCCGCCCTGGCGGCGCGGCGGCTCGTAGAAGCGGAGCGTCTCGGCGCGCGGCGCCTCGTCGAGCAGGCCGGCCACCGGGACCACCTCGAGCGGCTTCTTCTTCGCCTTCATGATGTTGGGGAGCGTCGGGTAGCGCGGCACGTTGAGCCCGAGCTGGCAGGTGACGAGCGCCGGGAGCGGGAGCCGCACCACGCCGCGCGTGCCGCCCTCGAGCTCGCGCCGCACCGTGGCCGCCTGGCCGTCGCACTCGAAGGCGACGGCGGTGGTGGCCGAGGCGAGGCCGAGCCGCTCGGCCACGAGCACGCCCACCTGCGCCGAGCCGCGGTCGGCCGACTGCATGCCGGTGAGGACGAGGTCGAACCCCTTGCCGCGGGCCCAGGCGGCGATGACCGAGGCCACCTGCCACGGGTCGCGGTCGGCGGCGGCCGGGTCGTCGACGTGGACCGCGCGGTCGCAGCCCATGGCGAGCGCCTTGCGCAGCGCCTCCACCACGCGGGCCGGGCCGACCGAGAGGACCGTCAGCTCGGGGGCGCCGCCCAGCTTCTCCTTCAGCCGGATGGCCTCCTCCACGGCGTGCTCGTCGTACTCGTTCATCCGGAAGGCCAGGTCGGCCTCGGCGTACCAGGTGCCGGCCGGGTTGGGCCGGAACCGCGCGCCCGTGTCGGGCACCTGCTTCACGCAGACCAGGATCTTCACGCGCCACCTCCGATGCGATCGGCCACCACCTCGGCCAGGTCCCGGGCGCGCGGCGGCGAGTCGCCACCGCCCGCCTTGATGCCGTCCTCCAGCATGGCGAGGCAGAAGGGGCAGCCCGAGACCACGAGCGGCGCCCCGGTGCCCCGCGCCTCCTCGGCCCGCGCCACGTTGATGCGGGCGCCGAGCCGCTCCTCCGCCAGGATGCGGCCGCCGCCCGCGCCGCAGCAGAAGCCGTCGCGGCCGTGGCGCGGCATCTCGATCACCGTGGCGCCGGCGGCGCGGAGCGCCGCTCGCGGCGGCTCGACCACGCCGAGCTGGCGGGCGAGCGTGCATGGGTCGTGGAAGGTGGCGGTGAACGGCGCGGCGGCGAGCGGCAGCCGCCCCCCGGCGACGAGCCGGGCGATGAGCTCGGTGTGGTGCTCCACCGGGAGGTCGAGGCCGAGGTCGCGGTAGTCGCGCCCCAGCGTCGCCTGGCAGTGCGGGCAGGTGGTGACGACGCGCGCCGCGCCGCTCGCCTTGATGGCCTCGACGTTCTCCCGCGCCAGCGCCTGGTAGAGGTACTCGTTGCCGAGCCGGCGCACCGGCTCGCCGCAGCAGCGCTCCGCCGTGCCGAGGATGCCGACCTCGAGGCCGGCGGCGCGGCAGATCTTCACGAAGGCGCGCGCCACCTCGCGGCTGCGCCGGTCGTAGGAGGCGTAGCAGCCGGCGAAGTAGAGGAGGTCGAGGCGGGTGCCGTCGCCGGCCACCGGCAGGTCGAGCCCCTCGGCCCAGGCCGCCCGGTCGCCGGGCGGGTAGCCGAGCGGGTTGCCGTTCACCTCGACCTGCTCGGCGGCGGTCCGGACCTCGTCGCCCGGCAGGTCGCCCTCCATGAGCGTGAGGTGGCGCCTGAGCTCGACGATCTTGCCCGGGTGCTCCACGCCGGCGGGGCAGACGTCCTCGCAGGCGTAGCAGCTGGTGCAGGACCAGATGGCGTCCTTGCCGACCGCGTCGACGAGGCTGGCCGCGGGATCGGTGCGGGCGGCGTGGCCGATGGTCTGGACCAGCCGGCGCGGCGAGAGCGGCTTCCCGGTCGTGTGGGCCGGGCAGCGCTCCTCGCAGCGGCGGCAGTCGGTGCAGGCGTCGGCGTCGAGCAGATCCTTCCAGGCGAGCTCGGCGGCGGTCGAGGCGCCGAAGGTGGCCCCCTCGGCCTCGAGGTCGAGCGTCGTGAGCTGGCCGCGCGGGCGCTGGCTCGCGGCCACCACGCTCGCCGGGACGGCGATGAGGTGGCGGAGGCGGGTGAAGGGGATGACGGCGATGAAGCCGGCGGCGAGGACCAGGTGGCCCCACCAGAGGGCGCCGTGCAGCGCGCGCAGGTCGCCCTCGCCGAGCGGGGCGAGGAGCGCCGCCGCGGCGAGGCCGACCGGCGACCAGCGAGCCAGCGTCGGGGCGCCCGAGAGCTCGGTCGCCGCCATCCGCGTCCCCTCGACCATGAAGCCGGTGAGGAGGATGGCGAGGAGGAGCGAGGCCGGGAGCCAGTCGGCGGGGGTGCTCGCCACGCCGCGCCGCGCGAGGAGGGCGCGCCGGACGAGGAGCGCCGCGAGCGCGACCACCGCCACGAGGCCGGCGAGGTCGAGGACGAGCGAGTAGCCGAGGTAGAAGCCGCCCTGGAGGAAGCGCCAGCCGAGGAGCGGCTCCGTGAGATCGGCCTGGAGCATGACGAGGAGCGTCCCCAGGAAGAGGACGAGGAAGCTCCAGAAGAGCGCCGCGTGGAGCCGGCCCACGCCACGCCCGCGCAGGACGCGCCCCTGGCCGACGAGGTCGCGGAGCGCCGCGGCGAGCCGCGCCGGGAGCCGGTCGAGCCGCGCCACCGGGCGACCCTTCCGCCAGGTGGCGAGGAGCCGCCAGCCGCCCCAGCCGAGGAGGGCGAGGGCGACGAGCGCCACCGCGTACATGGGCCCGATCGCCCCGCGGCCGACGTTCCAGTAGATCTCGCGCGTCGCGTCCATGGCGGCGTCCTCGGGGCGCTAGGCGCGCCGCTCCGCGCTGGTCCGCCGGGTGGCGGGCTTCTTGCGGCGCGGCGGGCGGAGCAGCCGCTCCATGGTGCGGCCGAGCTGGTGCGGCCCGTCGGCGAGCGTGACGCCCGCCTCGGCCAGCGCCGCGAGCTTCGCCTCGGCCGTGCCGCTGCCGCCGGAGACGACCGCGCCGGCGTGGCCCATGCGGCGGCCGGGGGGTGCGGTGCGGCCGGCGATGAAGCCGACCACCGGCTTCGTCACGCTCGTCCTGATGAACTCGGCCGCCTTCTCCTCCTCGCCGCCGCCGATCTCGCCGATGAGGATGATCGCCTCGGTGGCCGGGTCGGCCTCGAAGGCGCGCAGGCAGTCGACGAAGTCGGTGCCGTGGACCGGGTCGCCGCCGATGCCGACGGCGGTCGACTGGCCGAGACCGAGGGCGGTGAGCTGGTTCACCGCCTCGTAGGTGAGCGTGCCGGAGCGCGAGACGATGCCCACCGGGCCGGGGCGGTGGATGTGCCCCGGCATGATGCCGATCTTGCAGGCGCCGGGCGTGATGACGCCGGGGCAGTTGGGTCCGAGGAGCCGCGTCGCCGGCCGATCCAGGAGGAGGCGGCGCACCCGCACCATGTCGAGCACCGGGATCCCCTCGGTGATGGCGACGACCAGCCGGACGCCGGCCTCGGCCGCCTCGACGATGGCGTCGGCGGCGAAGGCGGGCGGCACGAAGACGACGCTGGCGTCGGCGCCGGTCTTCTCCACCGCCTCGGCGACGGTGTGGAAGACGGGGACGGTGCCGTGGAAGCGCGTGCCGCCGCGCCCCGGGGTCACGCCGCCCACCAGCCTGGTGCCGTAGTCGAGCATCTGCTCGGCGTGGAAGCTGCCGGCGGCGCCGGTGATGCCCTGGACGATGACGCGCGTCTTGCGGTCGACGAGGATGCTCACGAGGCCCTCCGGAGCGCGGGGCGGCGGCCGGCGGCGCGGGCGGCGCGCACCGCCTTCTGGGCGGCGTCGCCCAGGTCGGCGGCGGAGGTGAGGGCGAGGCCGCTCCTGGCGAGGAGCTTCTGGCCGCGCTCGACGTTGGTCCCCTCGAGCCGCACCACCAGCGGCACCGAGAGGCCGACCTGCCGGGCGGCCGCCACCACGCCGCGCGCGATGACGTCGCAGCGCATGATGCCGCCGAAGATGTTGACCAGCACCGCCTTCACCTGCGGGTCGGCGAGCAGGATGGTGAAGGCCGCCTTCACCTTGGCCTCGCTGGCGCCGCCGCCGACGTCGAGGAAGTTGGCCGGCCGGCCGCCCGCCAGGTGGATGGCGTCCATGGTGGCCATGGCGAGGCCGGCGCCGTTCACCAGGCAGCCGATGTTGCCGTCGAGCGCCACGTAGGCGAGGTCGTGCGCCCGGGCCTCGAGCTCGCGCGGATCCTCCTCGTCGGGGTCGCGCAGCGCGGCGATGGCCTCGCGCCGGTGGAGCGCGTTGTCGTCGAAGGAGAGCTTGGCGTCGAGCGCCACCACCTCGTTCGCCTCGGTGACGACGAGCGGGTTGATCTCGGCGAGCGAGGCGTCGGTGGCGACGTAGGCGGCGTGGAGGCCGACGGCGTAGCGGGCGAAGGCCTCGGCCGGCGCGCCGGCGAGGCCGATCTCGTAGGCGAGCCGCCGGGCGTGGTTCGGCAGGAAGCCGACGAAGGGGTCGACGACGAAGCGGCGGATGGCCTCCGGCGCCTCCCTGGCCACCTCCTCGATGTCCATGCCGCCGCGCCCGGAGGCGACCACCGCCACGCGCCCCGACTCGCGGTCGAGCGTCATGGCGAGGTAGAGCTCGCGCGCGATGCGGCAGCCCTCCTCGATCCAGAGGCGGCGGACGAGCTGCCCGTCGGCGCCGGTCTGGGCGGTGCGCAGCCTGGTGCCGAGCAGGGCGCCGGCCAGCCGCCGCGCCTCCTCGGGGGTGCGGGCCAGCTTCACGCCGCCCGCCTTGCCGCGGCCGCCGGCGTGGATCTGGGCCTTCACGGCGCAGAGGCCGCCGCCCAGCTCGCGCGCCGCCGCCTCGGCCTCGGCCGGCGTGGCGGCGACGAGGCCGCGCGGCACGGCGAGTCCGAACGAGGCGAGCAGCTCCTTGGCCTGGTGCTCGTGGATGTTCACGTCGAGGGGTCCTCGGGCTTCGGGTGTCCGGCTGTATCGCCGCCGGCGGCGTCCGTGGGGCTTCCGGGAGCGATTGCAACTGCCGAACCAGCGCGCAAAGGATGCGGACCCGGCAGGTCAGGTACTGATCACGACGGCGGTTTTTTCTGCGCGCCCCGAAATGGATGACTTTTCGGTCAGCGGCCTGTTCCGTTCCCGGTGCAGTCATGCTCCACTGCCGGAACACCTCGGCCAGCGCGCCCGCGCGGACGGCCGACCGCCTCGCCGGAGCCGCCGATGCCGATCGCCACCGACCGCCGCCCCGTCGTCTGGGCCTTCTCCACGAGCCGGCTGCGCCACGTCTTCGAGAGCGTGGCGCCGATGCTGGCCGACGTGGCCGAGGTGCGCGTCTTCGACAAGGGGTTCGAGGAGGCGCTCGACACGGTGCGATCGCTCACCGCGGCGGGCGAGCGGGTCGACGCGCTCGTGGCCGCCGGCTCGAACGGCGCCTACCTGCAGGACCACGCCGACGTGCCGGTGGTGGTGGTCACCGCCTCCACCGTGGACGCGCTCGAGTCGCTGGTGCAGGCGCGCCGCATGTCCAACCGGATCGGCGTCGTCAACTTCCGGCGGGTGGTGGCCGGCCTCGACCTGGCCAAGGACCTCTTCGGCGAGACGGTCATCGAGCAGCGCCCCTACGTCACGCCGGAGGAGGCGCGCGCCCAGGTGGAGGACCTCGCCGCCCGGGGCTTCGAGGTGCTCATCGGGCCGGGGCCGGTCTGCGACCTGGCCGAGCGGGCGGGGCTCAAGGCCGTGCTCCTCTACGGCCAGGACTCGCTCGGCTTCACCATCCGCCAGGCGGCCGAGCTGGCGCGCATCGCCCGGGCCGAGGCGGGGCGGCGCGACGAGCTGCGGCGCATCTACGACCACCTCGAGCCGGGGGTGGCGGCGGTCGACGTGGAGGAGAAGGTCCAGTCGATGAACCCGGCGCTCCTGCGCCTCCTCGGCCTGCCCATCGACGAGGTGATGGGGAAGCGGCTCTCGGCCGTGGCGCCGGCGCTCGGCCTCGCCCGCGTGCTCGAGACCGGCGCCGCCGAGCCGGACGCGGTGGAGCGGGTGGGCGCCCGCACCCTGGTGGTGAGCCGGGCGCCGCTGCGCGAGCACGGCGTGGTGCGCGGCGCGGTGCTCACCTGCCACGACTCGGGGCTGGTGCAGCGGCTGGAGCGGCGGCTGCGGGCCCAGCACCGGCCGCGCCGCTTCGAGCCGCGCTACTCGCTCGGCGCCATCGTGGGCGACTCGCCGGCCATCAAGGCGGTGCGCGCCCTCGCCGAGCGCTACGCCCGCACCGACGCCACCGTGCTCATCACCGGCGAGAGCGGCACCGGCAAGGAGATGGTGGCCCAGGGGATCCACGCCGCCGGCCGCCGGCGCGACCAGCCCTTCGTGGCCATCAACTGCGCCGCCTTCCCCGAGACGCTGCTCGAGTCGGAGCTCTTCGGCTACGAGGAGGGGGCCTTCACCGGCTCGAAGCGCGGCGGCCGGCCCGGCCTCTTCGAGGCGGCCCACGGCGGCACCATCTTCCTCGACGAGGTGGGCGACGTGCCGGTGACGCTGCAGACGCGCCTCCTGCGCGTGCTGCAGGAGCGGCAGGTGCTGCGGCTCGGCTCGAACGACCCGACGCCGGTGGACGTGCGCGTCATCGCCGCCACCCACCGCGACCTGCGCCGCGCCGCCGCCGCCGGCCAGTTCCGCGACGACCTCTACTACCGGCTCCACATCCTGCCGCTCCACCTGCCGCCCTTGCGCGAGCGGGCCGGCGACGTGGCCGCCATCGCCGCCGACCTCCTGAAGCGCGCCCTCGGCCGCCACGGCGCCCCCGAGGCCCACGCCCGCGCGCTCGCGGCGGTGCTGCCGCGGCTCGAGGCCTACCGCTGGCCCGGCAACGTGCGCGAGCTCGAGAACGTGCTCGAGCGCGTGGCCGTCCTCTTCGCCGACGGCGGCCCGGGGCCCGGCGAGCTCGAGGAGCCGCTCCGCAGCGTGCTGCCCGAGCTCTTCGAGCCGGGCCCAGCCGCCCCCGCCCAGCCCGGCCTCCGCGCCGCGCGCGAGGCGCAGGAGCGGGCCCACGTGCAGAAGGTGCTGGAGGAGTGCGGGGGCAACCTGTCGCTCGCGGCGAGGCGGCTGGGGATCGGGAGGTCGACGCTCTACCGGAAGTTGGGGGCGGGGCGGGAGGGGTAGCGCGGCCTCGGTCGCTCGAGCTTTCGAAGTTGCCGTGGAGCGCGCGGCGAGACGCTCCTCGCGGAGCGCGGCCGCCTTGGGGCGTCGTGGTCCCCCACGGCCTCAGGATTCCTCACATCCTTGCGCCGACCGCCCGGTCCCAGTACCGGCTCACGGCCGGCTTCTCGAGCCCAAGCGCTCGCCGAGGGGGTGGCGGAGAGGCGGCAGCGAGGGGGCGTGGCTGGCAGGCGAGCGCGGCGGCGTTGGTCGACGTCGCCGCGCGGCGGCCGTCGCCAGGGAGGCGGGGCCGCCATGATCGACGCGCCCCGGAGTGATCGGCCTACAAGTCGACGCGCGACACGCCCGGCAGGACCACGGGTCGCAGCGCGACGTGGTGCAGGCGGTTCGCCGCGTGGGCGCCGCGCGTCGCCGCGGCAATGTGTCACTGCCGCTGGAGGCAGTTGTTTCACCCGCAAGGGGCCTCCCGGGCTCGCGCCCGCAATGGCCGCCAAGGCGCGCCTTCGCGTACCCAACTGGGAGTGAAATGAGCGGCGATTCCGCTTGACGCACTCTGCTCGCGGATGGGCTTTCGCGCTCTGCGCGCGGCGTGGATGGCCCGCGTGAGCGCGCCACGGGCCGTGCGGTGCGCGCCGGCGTGAGCCAGGCCGGGCGCG
>DASTGK010000285.1:0-4404 GCA_035719085.1 Anaeromyxobacteraceae bacterium | reverse complement strand
ACCTCGACGCCGTCGCTCGTCCGCAGGTGGTGCAGGCGAGGCTGGAGGCGCGCGTGTGGCGCCAGGCGGAGCAGCTCCGCCACGACGAAAGACTCCAGGAGCTGACCGAGGTCGCGGGGGCGAGCCGCGAGGCCGGCGGCGTCGAGCCCCAGGAGGTGAGCGAGGAGGCCGGCGTCGTTCAGGTAGAGCTTGGGCGTCTTGGCGAGCCGCTTGCCGAGGTTCTCGAACCACGGCGGAAGGCGGAAGACGAGGAAGAGGGCTTCGAGCAGCACCAGGTAGCGCTTCAGCGTCATCTGGTTGAGCCCCAGGGTGCGCCCCAGGTCGGCGACGTTGAGCGGGCCGCCGGTGCGTGCGGCGACCGCCTCCAGGATGCGCGGCACCTCGGCCACCTGCTCCACGGCCGCGAGGTCGCGGAGGTCGCGCTGCAGCAGCGTCGTCAGGTACGCGTCGAACCAGCGGCGACGCGCCGGGTCACCCCTCCGGCTCACGGCCTCCGGGTACCCGCCGCGCACGAGGCGGCGAACCAGGGTGGCGCGGTCGGTGGACGGGGAGCGCAGGGCGGCCGGCCGGCCTTCGAAGCAGGCGTCGATGAAGCCCGGTCGGGCGCCGTCGAGCTCGGCCTGGGTCAGCGGCCAGAGGGTCAGCACCTCCATGCGACCGGCCAGGCTCTCGGCCGCGCGGGGCAGGGCGAGGACGTTGGCCGAGCCGGTGAGCACGAAGCGGCCCGGACGGCGGTCCCGGTCGATGGCGAGCTTCAGGGGGAGGAGGATCCCCGGGGCGCGCTGCACCTCGTCGAGGACGGCGCGGTCGCCGAGCGCCTCCACGAACCCCTGCGGATCGGCCTGGGCGGAGGCCAGCGTGGCGAGGTCGTCGAAGGTCCGGTAGGTCCAGCCGCGGGCGCGCTTCACCAGGCCCTGGACCAGGGTGCTCTTGCCAGTCTGTCGAGCCCCGGCGACGAACGTGGCGGGCGTGTCGGCGAGGGCGGCGTCCAGGGACTGCTCGAGGAGGCGGCGGAACATGCTGCAAATCTAACAGCGCATGTCTGCAAATCCAACAGCGGGCGACGCGGCCACCCCCGCTCCCGCTCCCGTGTCCGTGGCCCCGGCATCGTGATCGCTCAGCCGGAGGGCACGACCATGACGAGCACGGAAGAGCGCCGGGAATCCCTCTCGTTCGCCGGGTGGGTCCGGAAGTGGCGCATCGGCCCCGGCATGAACGATCGGCGTCCAGAGCTCCTGGACTGGATCGGGACCCAGGAGCGGATGGGGTACGCCGCGGAGGCGGCCGAGATGAGGGCGCTCCACGCCGAGGGGCTCTACAGCGGCTTCGACGGCCGCGTCGGCCAGGGCTGGATACCGCTCCTCGACCGGCTCGCCGCCGACCTCGTGGCCATGGGGTGGGACCGCGACCTCCACCAGGTGAAGGAGAAGTTCGGGTCCCTGCGCTTCTACGTCGGCCGCTCGACCCGGAAGATGACGCAGCGGATCCGCGCCGCCGAGGCCGAGAGCGCGCGCATCTGCTGCGAGTGCGGGTGCGAGGTGAGCGTGGATGCGGACTCACCGGACGCGGTTCCAGGGTGGTGCCCGCGTTGCCGCGCCGCGGCCGCTGAGTCGCGGGGACCAGCGACGTGACCGAGTCCCAGAGCGCCCCGGCCGGGCCCACGAAGTCCGCGCCCAGGTGACTTGCACCAAAGACAACGTTACGTTTACATTCGTGCGGTGCCGGCAACGCCCCGAAAGACAAGCTGGGACAAGGTCTTCCAGACCGCGGAGGCGCAGGCCGGGCTGTTCACCGCCGAGCAGGCCCGGCGGGCCGGCCTCTACCGCCAGCTCCTGCGGCGCTACGTCGAGCATGGCCGGGTCCGTCGCCTCCGGCGCGGCATCTACCGGGTCGTCCACTTCCCCGCTATGGAGCACGAGGCGCTGACGGAGCTCTGGCTCTGGACGAGCCAGGTCGGAGTCTTCTCGCACGAGACGGCGCTCTCGCTCCACGACCTCTCGGACGTCCTGCCGCGACGGGTCCACGTCGCGGTGCCGCCCGCCTGGGCGAGGCGCAGGCTCCGCGTCCCGGAGGGCCTGGTGCTGCATTACGCGGCCGTGCCGAGGAGCGACCGGGCCTGGGTCGGGCCGGTTCCCGTGACGACGCCCGAGCGGACGCTCGTGGATTGCGTGCGCGACCACGTCGCTCCCGACCTCATGGAGCAGGCCATCGCGCAGGCGGAAGCTCGCGGGCTCGTGCCCGCCGGAAGGGTTGCCGAGCTCAGGCGCTCGGGAATTCAGGGAGCGTCATGAAGCCCCGCCGGTACGCGACGGCGGCGGCGTTCAAGGCGGCGCTCGACGAGCGGCTGCGGCAGGTGGCCTCCGGCGCGGGCATCACGCGGCGCCGCCAGCTGCTCGTGTTCGATCGGTATCTGGCGCGCCTCGGCCGCGTGCTCGGCGACGCCGCGACGCTCAAGGGCGGCCTGGTCTTGGAGGTGCGGCTCGACCGCGCCCGGACCACCCGCGACATCGACCTTCGCCTGACCGGGGCCCCCACCGGGCTCCTCGAACGTCTCCAGGAGGCCGGCCGCCTGGACCTTTCCGACTTCATGAGTTTCGAGCTCCGCGTGGACGCGCGCCACCCCGACATCTCCGGTCCAGGAGTGCAGTACGAGGGGCAGCGGTTCCGCGCCGAGTGCAGGCTGGCCGGTGTCCTCTATGGCCAGGCCTTTGGCGTCGACGTGGCCTTCGGGGACCCGATGCTGGGAGAGCCGGAGGTGGTGCGCGGGGAAGACCTGCTCGCCTTCGCAGGCATCGAGCCGGCCGTCATGCGCCTCTACCCGGTGGAGACCCACCTTGCCGAGAAGCTGCACGCCTACACGCTCCCGCGGCCGACGCGATCGACGCGAGTGAAGGATCTGCCCGACCTGGCGCTGCTCGGGCAGGCTGGCGAGCGGGAGGCCGCCCTGATCCGGACCGCGATCCGGCAGACCTTCGCCTACCGACGGACGCACGACGTCCCAGAGCGCCTCCCGGAGCCCCCGACTGCTTGGGAGGCGTCGTACGCGGCGATGGCGGAGGAAGACTCGCTGCCATGGCGGAGCCTGGCGGCGGTCACGGAGGCGGCACGAGTCTTCGTCGACCCGGTGCTGGCAGGCGAGGGCGAGGCCCGCTGGAGCCCGGAGACCTGGGCTTGGCGCCGCGCTCGAGCCTGACACGGGGCGAATCGATCAGCTGGGCCGACCGAGGAAGGAGGGTTCATGGACCTGGAGGCGATCCTGGCGGGCGCGAAGACCGACCACGAGCAGCTCGGCCTGCTCCTGCAGGCGGTGCGCACCGAGCTCGCGCTGCCCGCGGACGCGCTCGTGGCTGGCGAGCCGGTGCAGGTCGTCGCGATCGAGTATGACGGCCACTCGCGGCGTGGCCTCGTCGCCACCTGCCGGCGGGGCGAGGAGCGTCATGAGGTGGGTCTGGCCGACGTCCGGTTCGCGCCGGGGACGGGCGGGGCCCGGATCTCCGCGCTCTACCGGGAGTGGCTCGGCCTGGAGCCGCTGGTGATCGACGCGCAGGCGGTCGCTCAGTCCCGGCGCCACAAGGCTGAAGCCGGCGAGCTCGAGACGGGGGAGTCCCTGGAACTGATCGTCCTCGCCCGAAAGTCGAACGCGCTCCGCTGCAGGATGCTCGGGACGGCGCGTGAGCTCACCCTCCGGGTTCCGGTCCGGGACGAGTCACCCGGCGAGATCGTCACCGTGCTTCCCGCCAAGGTCTGGACCCACGCCCGCCACCCCTACGTCTCGGGGAAGGTCCTCGGCTGCCGCCTCGTCGTGGCTGCGCTGGGCCTCGTGCCGCTGGCCCTCCGCCCCGAGGGCGACTGGGATCCCGACGACGAGTACTGGGGCGAGGAGGGCCGGCCGATCCCGGAGTTGGAACGCTCGATCAAGGATCGTGGCCCGCGCCCCGCCTTCGAGATGGAGCAGGTCCTCCCCGGCCAGGATCCCGAGGACCCCGACTCCGACCCGATCTTCGAGGCGGTCGAGCTCAGGGAGCGCGGCGGGAGGGGCGAGGGCAAGGCGCTGCTCATGAACCTCCTGGCCAAGGACCTCCGCTGCCTGGACGCCCACGCACACCTCGGCAACTGGGAGTTCGACCACTTTCCGAAGCAGGCCCTTCGGCACTATGCAGTCGGCGTCGGGATCGGCGACCTGGCGCTCGGACCCGCCTTCGAAGGGGTCCTGCCCTGGGGGCTCGTCGACAACCGCCCCTACCTGCGGTGCCTTCACGGCTTCGGGATCTCGACGTGGCGCCTCGGCGACCTGGAGGGGGCCGCCAAGGTCTTTCGGCGGATGCTCTGGCTCACCCCAGGAGACAACCAGGGCGCCCGCTTCAACCTGACCGAGGTCGAGGCGGGGCGCACCTGGGCCGAGTG
>DASTGK010000284.1:0-3986 GCA_035719085.1 Anaeromyxobacteraceae bacterium | reverse complement strand
GCCGGTCCTCGGAGGCGGCGACGGCCGGCCCCTCCAGCGCGGCGGCGGCCGCCTCCGGCTCGCGCGGCAGCAGGGCCAGGCCGAGCGCCAGGACGGCGCCGGCGTCGGCCGGGGAGGCGGCCCGCGCCTGGCGCGCGGCGGCGATGGCCTCGGCGTCGTTCTTCTCCGACCGGACGAGGAGCAGCAGCCGCGCCTGGGCCGCGAGGAGGTCGGCGCGCCCCGGCGTCCGCGAGAGCGCGAAGGCGAGGAGCGCGTGCGCCTCCTTCAGGCCGTCGCCGTCCGGCTCCTCGCCGGCGCCGTCGGCGAAGGCGGTGACGAGGCCCGCGAGGGCGTCGAGCCGGTGGGGGTCGCGGGCCAGGGCGCCGCGGAAGGCGGCCCGGGCGGCGGCGGTCCGCTCCGGCAGGTCGCTCGCGAGGAGGGCCGCGCCGCGCGCCACCAGGTCGTCGGCGGTGCCGGCCGGCAGCCCCGGCTCGGCCCGCCAGGCGGCGGCCCGCTCCTCGATGGGGGTGGGCGGCGGCGGCGGCGGATCGGCGGGGCGGTGGGCCCAGTAGAGCGCGCCGGCCGCGCCTCCGGCCAGGAGGGCGCCCGCCAGGACGGCGAGCGCCGTGGTGGAGGAGCGGCCGGCCGGCGCGAGCATCGGGGGATCGGCGACCTCGACGGCCGGAGGATCCCGGCCCGGTCGCCTGGCTCAGTGCCGGAAGTGGCGCATCCCGGTCGCGACCATGGCGATGCCGGCCGCGTCGGCGGCGGCCACCACCTCCGCGTCGCGCATCGAGCCGCCCGGCTGGATGATGGCGGTGGCGCCGGCCTTGATGATCTCCTCGACGCCGTCGGCGAAGGGGAAGAAGGCGTCGGAGCCGACGCAGGAGCCGCGCACCGGCAGCTGCGCCTTCATGACCGCGGTCTTGACCGACTCGACCCGGCTCGTCTGGCCGCCGCCGATGGCCACGGTCCGGTCGCCGGCCGCGAAGACGATGGCGTTCGACTTGACGTGCTTCACCACCTTCCAGGCGAAGAGCAGGTTCTTCCACTCCGCCTCGGTGGGGGCGCGCTTCGTCATCACCTTGCAGTCCTCGCGGCGGACCGACCCGAGGTCGCGGTCCATCACCAGCACGCCGCCGGTGATGGAGCGGAGCTCGCGCTCCTCCTCGGGGCGGCGGCGCCAGCTGGCGCGCGGCTGGCCGAGGCGGGGCGACTCGAGGAGCCGCAGGTTCTTCTTGGCCGCGAGGAGCGCGCGGGCGGCGGCGTCGTAGCCCGGGGCGATGACGCACTCGAGGAAGAGGTCGGTCAGCTCCTTGGCCGCCGCCTCGTCGACCGGGCGGTTGAGCGCCACGATGCCGCCGAAGGCCGAGACCGGATCGCAGGCGCGGGCGCGGGCGAAGGCCTCGCCCGGCGTGGCGCCGAGCGAGACGCCGCAGGGGGTGTTGTGCTTGATGACCACCGCCGCCACGTCGTCGAACTCCTTGACGCCGGCGATGGCCGCCTCGAGGTCGAGCAGGTTGTTGTAGCTGAGCTCCTTGCCCTGCAGGATCCTGGCGAAGGCGACGGTCGGCTCCTCCGGCTCGCGCCCGGCCCGGTAGAAGGCGCCGGCCTGGTGCGGGTTCTCGCCGTAGCGGAGGTCCTGCACCTTGGTGAAGACGGCGCCGAGCGTCCCGGGGAAGCGGCGGGGCGCGGCCGACGGCGCGTCGCGCGCCGTCAGGTACTCGGAGATGGAGGCGTCGTAGGCCGCCGTGTGGGCGAAGGCCTTCTTCATGAGGTCGAAGCGGGTCGCCTCGGAGAGGGCGCGCGAGCCCTCGAGCTCGGCGGCCACCCGCTCGTAGTCGGCCGGGTCGACCACCACGCCCACGTGCGCCGAGTTCTTGGCGGCGCTGCGGACCATGGTGGGACCGCCGATGTCGATCTCCTCGACGCAGGCGTCGAAGGGCTTGCCGGCGGCCACCGCCTCGCGGAAGGGGTAGAGGTTCACCACCACGAGGTCGATGGGCGGGATGTCCCGGGCCTTCACGTCGGCCTCGTCGGAGGCGAGGCCGCGCCGGAAGAGGATGCCGCCGTGGACGCGCGGGTGGAGCGTCTTGACGCGGCCGCCGAGGATCTCGGGCGCCTGCGTGAAGTCGCCGACCGAGGTGACCGGGACGCCGGCCTCGGCGAGCGCCTTCTGCGTGCCGCCGGTGGAGAGGAGCTCGACGCCGAGCGCGGCGAGCCGCCTGGCGAACGGGACGAGGCCGGTCTTGTCGGAGACCGAGAGGAGCGCGCGACGGACCATGGGAGCAACCTCCGGAGGGGTGCCCCGTTTAGCAGCCGCGACGGACGGTTTCAAGGCCGCCCTTCCGAAGGGGGGAAGGCGGACGGCGGGTGGGGGCGACGCGGCGCCGCAGGGGCCGGCGGCTACTCGTCGTCGCCGGGCGGCTCGAGCGCCGGCTGGCCGCTGCGCGGCTCGTCCTCGGCGATGGCCCGGAGCTTGAGCAGGCCGCGGGTCTCGACCTGGCGGATCCGCTCGCGGGTGAGGTTCATGATGGCCCCCACCTCCTCCAGCGTGATGCCGCCGCGGTCGGCCACGTCGAGGGCGCAGGTCTCCTCGAGCTCCCAGACCTCCTTGTCCGGGAAGTTGAGCTTGATCGACCCGGTGGACGGGTTCACGTCCAGGTAGAGGTGGTGCTTGCAGGAGATGAACATGCACGGGCGCGGGCCGGTGGCGCACTCGGCCCGCTCGCGCGGCCGGCTCCCCTCGATCTCGCGCATCACCGCGTCCAGCTCGGGGTCGATGATCCCCGACTGGCGCTGGCGCCGCAGGTCGCGCGCGATCTCCTTGCGCGACATCGTCTTGGAGCGGCGCCGCTCCGTCGCCTCCGCGCCGCCCGCCTCGGCCGCGCCGTCGACCGGCGCCGGCAGCCCCTCGTTCCGCTTGGCCTCGCTCATCCCCGACCCCTTCCCCATCCACCGTTGGCGCCGCCCCGCGGCGCCCCCTGTCACCGTCCGACGGGCGCGGCACCCGCGCCCGGGCCGCGCGGCCCGGCGGCCACCGCCGCCCCGACCGTCGCGACCGCACCACCCACCCGCTCCAGCTTCCGGAGCGCCGCCCGCGCGGCCCGCTCCGCCCTGCCCAGCTCCGCCTCGAAGCGCCGCCGCCGCGGGTGCGCGTGCGCCTTGGCCGCGATGGCGGCCACGAGCTCGGCGAGCCCCTGCTCCACGTCCTCGAGCCGGTTGCGCACCGTCACGAAGCTGCCCCGGATGTCGTCGACCGTGTAGCCCTCGCCCATCATCCGCTTGATGAGCGCGACGCGGCGCACCACCGCCACCGGGTAGAGCCCGGTGGAGCCGGTGTGCTTCCCCTTGCGCCCGACCCGCCGGCTCCGGGGCAGGAGCCCCAGCTGCACGTACTTGCGGAACGTGGACGCCGAGAGGCGCGCCCCCTTCGCCTCGAAGAGCCGCACGACCTCGGCGCTGGTGATGCCAGCGGCCCGCTCGCGCTCGACCCGCTCGATCTCGGCGTCGGTGAGGAAATCCATTCGATCCATCGCTTCACAATCCGGGTTTGAAAACTTGATTTCGAGAGTATGGCATTGAGTGGATAAGGTCAACGGGGAACGGCGGGGTGGGTGCGTGGGGGCCGGGTCGGTGGACGTGGGTGGGTGTCGGATCGACGGGCTGCTGGGGGGCGTCGCCCCGCTCGGGCTCGCCGCGGGTGGACTCCGGCCGCTGGAGCTGCGCGGCGCGGACGCTGCTCGCGGGCCTCGTCGCGCGCCCGGGTCCTCGCGCTGCCGAGTGCCGCGAACTCGCCTGCGGCCGCTCCGCTTCGCGGGGCCGCAGGCTCAGACAGCGCGGCCCTCGGTCAGGTCCCCTCGGCGCGCCGAGGCGGTCACTGGGCCCTCGGCGCCGCTCCGCGCGGCGGCCTGCGCTCACCCGCGGCGCGCCACGTCGCGGCCGGGCGGGCGCCGCGAGACCGCTCCACTCGACTTGGGAGGGAGGGGTGTGCGGGTTCTGCTGGT
>DASTGK010000283.1:0-12835 GCA_035719085.1 Anaeromyxobacteraceae bacterium | reverse complement strand
AATCGTTCACTGTGCCGCCGACCTCGTAGCTGCCTGCCACGAAGAGCGGGACGCCGTCAGCCACGGCCGGAGGTGGCGCCGTGACCGCGAGGAGGCCGCCGAGGATGGGGCTTGACGGCGTGAAGCAGATGCTGGAGCCGGCCGGCAGGGCCGAGGTCGGCTCGAGCGGGGAGCGAGCCAGCTCGCACGTGTTCTGGACCGCCAGGAACGGCACGCTCGACTTGGTCGGGTAGTCGGGGTTGGGCCGCAGGGGATCGAGCGGGGTCGTCCCGGTCTTCGGGTCCACGTCCGGGAAGGCCTGGATCGTCGAGCCGTCCATCGGCTTGTTGAACCAGATGTAGAGGACCGAGTCCTGTGCCGCATCGTCGACGACGATGGCGTTCAGGTCGGCGTACGGCGCGTCCACCTCGGCGGTGAAGGCACCGGAGGCGATGGCCTTCTCGATCGTCGGCGGCCCGCTCGGCTTCGCGGGGAACGGGTCGCAGGCCGCCGTGACGGCGACCGCCGCGGCGAGGAGGGCGAGGAACCTCAGCTTGCTGATGGCCATGGGTGCGTGTCTCCCGTCCTAGAAGGAGAGCTCGAGCCCGAAGCGGACCGCGAGCGGAGCCCGGTACGTGATCGGCTGGCCCCAGTTGCTGTTGATGGTGGCCGGACGGCCGTCGGTGGTCTTGAGGTACCGGAGCGCCGGGCACTGCGCCAGCGCCGCGCCGACCTTGTCCGACTTGCTGACCGCGTTCCGCGCGGAGCACTGGCCGCCGATGATCGGGTTGACGCTGTCGAAGGTCCAGTCCTCGTCGACGTTCTGCGCCGTCTGGCTGTTGAAGACGTTGAGCAGGTCGACCGAGAACTTCACCGCGTAGGGGGCCTTCACGACGTAGCTGACGGCGCCGCGGAGATCGACGTTGGTGTCGAACGGCGTCCGGCCGCCCGAGCCGCGCGGCAGCACGTAGCCCTCGGACTGCCCGTAGAGCGGGTGGGCGCCGAGGAAGTTGACCGGGATGCCGCTCTGGGCGCGGACGGCGCCGCCGGCGGTCACGGCCAGCCGCGAGCCGAAGTCGAAGGTGTAGGAGCTGAAGAGCTTCAGCTGGTGCGGGATGTCCTGCGGCAGCGGGCCGGTCTGGTTCGACAGGAGGCTGACCAGGTCGAACATCGAGGTCAGGTTCGGATCGAGCTGGCCGGTGTCGGCCTTGAAGAGGCCAGGGTAGTTGCCGCGGAGGCTGGAGTAGGTGTAGCTCGCCACCGCCTGCCACTTGTTGGAGAAGTTCTTGCGGACGCTGAAGGTGAAGGCGTCGTAGTCGCGGACCGGCTTCGGGAACTTCGTGTTGTAGCTGATGCCGGTGACCGGGTCGGAGGCGACCGCGTTCTTCGGGTCGACGATGAAGCCGCCGCCGTCGAAGGGCGAGCCGGTGCCCGGGTTGGCGATGAAGTAGGTCTCGCCATCGTCCGTCGACATGTCCTCGATGATGCTGCCGATGCGCCGGCCGGTGTAGTCGAAGCCGACCGACAGGTCAGGGAGCACCTCGTACTCGACGGAGCCGCCGAAGGTGTCGGAGTACTGGCCCTTCAGGTTGGGCGCCACCGGCTCGGCGTCGGAGCCGGTCGGCCGGTAGGTGTAGATGCCGGCGCTGGTGCTCCGGTAGGCGTTGACGATGGCGGGGCAGGACTGCGCGCTGCCCGCCGCGGTGCCGAGGGCCGTCTTGTCGGGGCTCGTGAGGTCGACGCAGTTCGTGCGAACCGCGTTGAGCCCGCGCTCGAGGCCGAAGGCGCGGTCGCCCAGGTCGAGCGGCACGTTCTCGTAGAAGCGGCCCCAGTTGACCGAGACCTTGGACCGGCCCTGCTTGGTCCAGTCGTAGACCGCCTGGAAGCGCGGGCCGATGTTGTCGGTGATGTTGAAGCTGGGGGCGTTCTGGGCGTTGGCGCCCATGTGCTGCAGCTCCCAGCGCAGGCCGGCGTTGAGGGTCAGGCCGTCCACCGGCTGGTAGCTGTCCTGGAGGAAGTAGGCCTGCGACGTCGAGGTGGAGGTGATGCTCGGGAAGGGCGTCGAGGTGAAGCTCTGGCGGTCGGAGGCGACCGAGCCGTAGCCGCGGTTCTGGATGAGGACGGTCTGGCCCGCCGAGAGGACGGCCGGATTGTAGCGCGACGACAGCGGGCTACCGAGGGTGGTCTCCACCACGAAGGCGTTGCCGCCGTAGGCCTTGGTGTGGAGGAACTCGGTCCGCTGGACCTCGACGCCGGCCTTGGCCTGGTGGCTGCCGAAGAAGTCGAAGAGGTAGGTGCCGGCCACCTTGCCGGAGAAGCGATCGCGCGCGTTCTTCACGTCGTAGGCGCCGCGGCCGCCGGTGGTGTAGTTGGTGACGTTACAGGCCGACGAGACCGACGTGGCGCCCGTGACGGGATCCGTGATGGTCTCGGAGCAGGCCGCCGGCACGGCGGAGAAGTCGCTCAGCGCGTGGGTGTTGGCCCACTGGGTGATACCGACGGCGGCCTGGTCGGTGCCGTCGTAGGTGACCGGCTTGGCGTTGGCGTCCTGGTGGTGCCAGCCGGCCACCGCCTCGACGAGCAGCCGCTTGTCGAGCAGCTTCGAGGAGTAGCGGGCGATGGCGTCGCCGAAGGAGCTCTCGCTCTCGCGCCAGATGCTGGAGAGCGAGCCGTTGGCGGTCGGGACGACGGCGTTGCTGACGCCGGAGAGCTTGGAGGGGGCGTAGATGCCGGTGACGCTCAGGTTGTTGTTCTCGTTGAACAGGTAGGTGAGCTTGCCGACGTACTGCACCTGGTCGTTCTTGGTGGTGAACGGCTGCGACGAGACCTCACGAGACGTCCCGTCGGCGTAGTGGGCCGTCAGCACCCGGTCGTCGATCTTGCGATCGAGGTTGGGGGCGATGCCGGCGTAGAACCAGAGCTTGTCCTTCATGATCGGCCCGCCCACCTCGAAGCCGAAGTCGGCGAGGTAGGTGTTGGCCGCCTTGTTGTCGCGGATGAGCGAGAGCGCCTCACCGGAGCGGCCGACGCTCAGGGCGCTCGGGCGCAGCGCGCCCGGCTGGTAGTTGCCGAAGACCGAGCCGTGGAACTCGTTCGAGCCCGACCGGGTGATGGCGCTGACGAAGCCGCCCGAGGCGAAGCCGTACTCCGGCATGAAGGCGCCGGTCTTGACGTCGAGCTCCTGGACGAAGTTGTTGAGGATCTGCGCGCCGAGGCCGCCGAGGGACGGGTTGGTCACCGACAGGCCGTCGAGGATGTAGTTGTTCTCGGGCGAGGTGGTGCCGGCGAAGGAGATGCCGTACTGGTCGACCGTGGCGGTGGGCGCCACCAGGGCGACCTGCGAGAAGCCGCGGCTGGTGGGGATGTTGGAGGTGAACTCGCGCGAGACGACGGCGCCGGTCTCGGCCGAGCCGACGTTGATCACCGGCGCGGCGGCGGTCTTCACCACCTGCTCCTCCATCTGCACCGCCTCGGGGATGACGGCGAGGTTGGCGCGGATGGTCTTGTCGATGCGGACGTCGATGTCCGCGCGCTCGGCCGGCTTGTAGCCGTCGATCTGGACCGCGAGCTTGTAGCCGCCTGGCGGGAGGGCCTGGATCCGGAAGGCGCCCGACTTGTCGGTCACCACGGTCTGCTCGCCCTGCAGGTTGGGGCTGGTGGCGACGACGAGCGCGCCGACGACGGGCTTGCCGGATTGCGCGTCGGTGACGACGCCGATGATGGTGCCGGTGGTTTGAGCGGAGGCGACGCCCACGAGCAGCAGGGCGAGCGGCGCGATCCGCAGGAGGCGAAGCAGCTTCTTCCTCATACCTTCCTCCAGGGGGAGAGATCGCTCAGCGGCAGCCGAACAATCGATCACACGGGAGGGATGGGTGCCCCCTGTGTAGGATCGACCGTCGGGTCAATAGGTTCGGGTTCTAGGCGCCGCATGTGAGGAATGTCAAGCATCTCTCCGGTGTTAGCCCAGTTGGCCCTCCATGTCGGGTTTCGTACCCTCACCCGTTGTACTGGCCCGAATAGTTTTTTCTTACGGAATACGACCGCTTGTCTCCAGAATGTCACGGCAGTGTGGCAGGCGGCCGCAGGACCGTGAGTCGGGAAGCCCTGATGGGGAGGCTGTCGCACGATCGGTCAAGTCAGATCGGCCGAAGGATCTCGTCCGTTTGCCGGACCAGAGTCGCCCCCGCCGGACTAGGACCGACCCGCGAGTCAAATTCGCACATCATATATTGACAAGGGTCACCCCTCTGGCTAACTAGCCGGATTCTTTTCACCCGATTCCGGCGTCAAGCGAGCGAGCGCACGCGTGTTCGACGAGGTCACCAAGAAGGAAGGTGGGAAGAACGCGGCCCGTCGCGCGGGCTTCGTGTTCGGCTCCACCGCGTTCCAGGTCGGGGTGGTCGCCGCGGCCATCATCGCGGGCCAGCAGATCAAGGCGGCCGTCGAGGAGAAGACGGTGGACGTGAAGTTCGTCCGCCCCGCGGCGCCGCCGCCTCCTCCCCCGCCGCCGGCCGCGCCCCCGCCGCCCAGGAAGAAGGACGCCGCGCCGCGGCCGCCCGACGCGCCCAAGCTGGCGCCGCCCCCGCCGCCCACGGCCCTGATCCAGCCGAAGGACGTGCAGGAGGAGATGAAGGTCAACCCGAACGAGCCGAAGGAGCCGGAGTACGACTACGGCACCACGGCGGCGGCCGGGGAAGGCGTGGTGGGCGGCGTCGTGGGCGCCGCGGCCCCGAGCAACACCGTCGAGGACGCGCCGGCCTACGCCACGAGCGGCTTCGTGAAGCCGGCCGAGAAGGAGAAGGGCTGCGTCGGCCGCTCGGTGCGCATCCCCCGCGACCTCGGCGGCATCATCACCTCGGTCACCGTCAAGTTCGCGGTGGGCCGCGACGGCCGCCCCGGGCTGTTCGAGGTGATGTCGGACATCCCGGACAAGCGGATCGGCGAGGCCATCTGGCAGGCGATCCAGAGCTGCCAGTTCACCCCCGGCATCGATCCGCGCGGCCAGCCCCAGCGGCTCTGGATGATCCTGCCCATTCGCTTCGTCAACTAGCGGGCCCGCCGGCCCCGACCCTCACGCCGTAGCCCTCCTCTCCCAGGAGTCAAACCGATGTCGCTCCAGGTCCTCGACAGCCTCAACCAGCTCCTCCTCGCCGAGGCCGCCGCCGGCGGCCAGCAGCTCGACTTCTCCCTCAAGGGGATGGTCACCTCCATCGAGGGCTTCGGCATCGTGGTGGCCGGCGTCCTCGCCATCATGAGCATCTACTCGCTCGGCGTGGTGGCCGAGCGGCTCTTCACCTTCTCGCGCGCCAACGGCGCGTCGCGGAAGTTCGCCGAAGCGCTGCCCGAGCTGCTGAAGGCGGGCAAGTTCCAGGAGGCGATCGACCTCGCCAAGGCGCAGAAGAAGGGCCACCTGCCGCGCGTGCTCGGCCTCGCCCTCGGCGAGTACCAGAACGGCCTCGAGGCGATGAAGGCCCACGGCCCCAAGGACGTCGGCAACTTCGACATCATCGCCGCCGTCAACCGCGCCGTGGAGCGGAGCTCGCTGCGCACCGTGAACGAGCTGCGCCGCGGCCTCGGCGCCCTCGCCACCATCGGCTCCACCGCCCCGTTCGTCGGCCTCCTCGGCACGGTGTGGGGCATCATCAAGGCCTTCCAGAAGATGGCCATCGAGGGCGGCGGCGGCCTCGGCACCGTCTCCGGCGCCATCGCCGAGGCGCTCATCAACACCGCCTTCGGCCTGCTCGTGGCCATCCCGGCCGTGATGTTCTTCAACAACCTCACCAACCGGGTGGAGGAGATGCAGGTGGACATCACCGACTCGGCCACCGAGCTCGTCGACTTCTTCATGAAGGAAGGGCGCTAGCCGGCGCCGGCGGGCCGCACCGCCGCCGACCCCGAGCCAGGAGACCGCACGATGTCCATGGACGTCGGCTCCAAGTCCGTCCGCAGCGACATCAACGTCACGCCGCTCGTCGACGTGGTGCTGGTGCTGCTGATCATCTTCATGGTGATCACCCCCATGCTGCAGCGCGGGAAGCCGGTGACGCTCCCCGAGGCGAAGCACGTCTCGACGCTGGGCAAGGGCGGCGACCCCATCCTGGTCTCGGTCACCAAGGACGGCCGCGTCTGGCTGGACGGCGAGGTGCACTCCAAGGCGGAGCTGAAGGACCCCGAGATCGCCCAGGAGATCGGCATCGAGATCCAGGCGCGGCCCGGCGTGCCCATCATGGTCAAGGTCGACCGTGACGTGGAGTACAAGCGGGTGCGCGAGGTGGTGCTCGAGGTCTCGAAGACGCACGTGCTCGGCGTCAGCCTGGCGGCGTCCAAGCTCGAGGACAAGTCCGAGAAGAAGGAGGGCCCGTAGCCATGGGGATGGCGCTCGGCAGCAAGAAGCCCGCCTCGGACATCAACGTCACGCCGCTCATCGACGTGGTGCTGGTGCTCCTCATCATCTTCATGGTGCTCACCCCGCTCGCCGAGAAGCAGAAGTACACGCGCGTGCCGGAGTACCAGCCCGACGCCCAGCCGGTGCCGCCCGACTCGGTCCCGCCGGACCAGACGGTCATCACCGTGCTGCACGACGGGACGGTGATGCTCAATCGGCAGCCGATGACGATCGAGCAGGCGATGGAGAAGATCGGCCCGGCCTACGACGGCCGGCCGTCGAAGGTCCTCTTCTTCAACGCCGACGACAAGGTGAAGTACGCCCTGGCGATGAAGGTGCTCGACGCCGCGCACGGCGCCGGCGTCAACACCATCGGCCTCATGACCGACCCGCCGATCGTCACCACCGAGGCGGCGCCGGCTGCTCCTCAGTAGATCCCTCCCTCTCCCCCCTCGGGGGAGAGGGCCGGGGTGAGGGGGCTGCCGGTCCACTCACCCGACCGGCTTCAACCCCTCCAGCGCCCTCTCCAGCTCCGCCGGCAGCGGGCTCTCCGCCACCGCCCGCCCGCCGTCCGGCGACTCGAAGCCGAGCCGCGCCGCGTGCAGGAAGTGGCGGCCGAGCCCCGGGAGCGCCGCCCCCTCGCCGCCGTAGAGCGCGTCGCCCGCCACCGGGTGGCCGAGCAGGGCCAGGTGGGCGCGGATCTGGTGCATGGCGCCGGTGGCGATGCGCACGCGCAGGAGCGTGTGGCGCTCGAAGCGGCGCTCCACCTCCCAGCGCGTCTCGGCCGGGCGCGGCGAGAGCCCCTTCTCGCGCAGCCGCGCCTCGGCCTCGGCGTCCGGCGCCGGCACCACCCGGCCGCCGCGCTGGGCGAGCGGCACGCTGCAGACGCCGCCCGCCGCCACGCGACCGCAGGCGAGCGCCAGGTAGATCTTCTCCACGGTGCGCCGGCGCAGCTGGTCGTGGATCCGCTCCCAGGCGTCGCGGTCGCGGGCGAAGAGGACGCAGCCGGAGGTCTCGAGGTCGAGCCGCTGCGCCGCCCCGCCCTCGCGCGGGTCGAGGGCCGCCCCGGCGCACTCCGGGTAGCGGGCCACCACCGCGTTGGCGAGCGTGCCCCCCTCCCCCGCCGCGAGCGGGTGGACCGCGACGCCGGCCGGCTTGTCCACCACGAGGAAGCGCGGGTGCTCGAGCAGGACCGTGAGCGGCGCCTCCGGCTCCGGGGAGGGCGCGGCGCGCGCGTCCTCGACGTCGAGCGTCACCTCGGCGCCCGGGGCGGCCGGGTCGGAGGCGCGGACGCGGCGGCCGCCGACGCGGACCTCGCCGAGGGCGAAGGCCCGTTTCACGGTGGCGCGGCCGAGACCGAGGGCGTCGGCCAGCGCCCGGTCGAGCCGGCCGGTGACGTCGTCGGGGAGGCGGAGGGTGCGCTTCACGCGGGAGGTGATACGGCCGCGGCGGGCATCCGGGCAAGGGCCGCGGAGGCCGCTCAGCCCCGTCCACGGAGCTGGCGCAGGACGTCGCCCGGGGTCAGCACCCGCACGCCCTTGAACGGATCGAGCGGGAGCAGGTGCCGGCGATCGAACGTGGCGAGGTAGTCGGCCTGGCCGCCGAGCGCCGTCCCCAGGTAGACGTCGTCCGACGGATCGGCCCTCACCACCCGCACCTCGACCGGCTCGACAAGCTCGGCTGCGGCCGCGAGATCGAGCACCAGGCCGAGCGGGTCCTCGAGGTGCGACTCGGCCGCGTGCTCCTCGACGGTGCGCCGGTACTCGGCCACGACGGGCGCCGAGACCACCAGCTGGAGCGTGCCGGCACCGACCGCCTCGACCAGCAGGCAGGACGCCGACCGGCGGTTGGGCGTGAGCAGGGCCGCGAGCACCACGCTGGCGTCCAGCACCAGCCTGGGAGCGCTCACCGGCCACCGTGCCGGAGCCGATCGTACCGGGCGGCCTCGGCCGGCGTCTCGTCGTGGAAGTCCCCGGCGTCGATGCGCCGACGGATGCGGGCGCGGGCCTCCTGCTGCTCGGCCTGGGCGACCCGTTCGCGGGCGGCGCGCTCGATGACGAGACGCACCCACTCCGCGGGACGCAACCCGTCGAGCTTGGCGGCCCGGCGGAGGAGGTCGCGGGAGACGCGGAAGGTCTGGACGGTGCGGGGCTGAGGCATACGTACGTGATACTGCGCTGGTGGGCGCGGCGCAATCGCCGGGGTGGGCCCGGTTCACAGCGGGCGCTCGAGCAGCACGCGGAGAGGCGCGGCGCTGGAGACGGTGAAACTGCGCCCTAGCCTAGTGCGCCCGGCTCCTCATCCGCACCACGCCGTAGAAGAGCTGCTTCTCGGTGTAGAGCCGGCGAGCCGGGCCGCCGTCGCGCCTCGCGGCGGCGGGGCGCTCGAGCCACATGCGGGCGCGCACCAGCCCCTGGTGCGCGAACGGGGCGACGAGCTCGGCCGGCGCCTCGGCGAGGTACTGATCGCGGAGCCGGCGCACGCGCCGCTCGAAGGCGCCGGGGGGCAGCGTGGCGTGGCGGCGGCCGCGGTGGAGGCTGCCGTCGAAGCGGGTCGAGGCGTGCCAGAGCTCGTGGAGCACCGTGGTGATCCGCTCCTCGGGCGTCGAGTCGAGGAACCAGAGCGGGCGCAGCGTGATGACGTAGAGGATGTCGCGGCCGCGGGTCCGGATGCGGAAGGGCGCCGGGCGGGAGCGGGTGCCGCCCACCGGCTTGATGGTGGCGCGCGAGGCGCGGCGGGCCTCGCCGGCCACCACCAGCACCTTGGAGGCGTCGACGTGCGCGAGCTCGGGCAGCCGCGCCGCCGCGTCGCGCACGAGCCGCTTCACCGCCAGCGTGACGTTGAGCCGCCGGGCCACGCGCCGAGCATCGCCCGGGGATCGGGGGTGGACAAGCGCTCGGCGACGGCTCCGCTTGTACGCCCCTTGCGGGACGGCTAGCATCCTGAAGCAGATGCCGCTCGCGCTCGCCCTCGGCACCGTGACCCTGGCCGCCCTCGCCGCGCTGGCGGGCGCCTGGCGCCGCCGCGAGCAGGCGCGCGACGGCGAGCTCGAGGCGCTGCGCGCGCGGCTCGACGAGCTGGCCGCCCGGCTCGACCTCGCCGAGCAGGACGCGGCCGAGGCCTCCGCCCAGGCGGCGGTGGCCGAGGGGCTCTTCCTCGAGAAGGGGATCGCCGATCCCGACGAGGTGGAGGACCTGCGCCGCCGGCTCGGCGGCGAGGGCGGCACCTCGCGCGACGGGACCGACGCGTTGCACTGAGGGTCGCAGTAGCCCCTGGCGCTGGCCCTCCCCTCGTGTCCTCGGGCACGGGGAAAGGGGCACGGGGCACGGCTAACGGCCCACGGAGACGGGCACGCGTTCGGGTTCGGGTTCGGCGATTGCTGTTGCCCGGAGCTACCGCCGCGCCCGCGCGACTCGCCTGGCCCGCGGGGCCTTCTTCGCGCCCCTCGCGCCGCGCCCCTTGGCGGCGGGCGCCTTCGCCTCGGGCGCGCCCGGCTCGAAGCGGGGCTTCTTCGGGTGCTTCCGGTAGGCGAGCAGCGTGCGGCCGAGCACCTGCGCCACGTGGACGCCGGGGAGCGCGGCCACCGCCGCCGCCAGCTCGAAGCGGTCCTCGGGGCTCTCGGTGCCGACCTTCACCTTGACGAGCTCGTGGGCGAGGAGCGCCGCGTCGAGCTGGAGGACCACCGCCTCGGTGAACCCCTCCTTGCCGACCTGGACGACGGGCGAGAGGTGGTGGCCGGCGGCGCGCAGCGCCTTGCGCAGCGGGCTGGAGGGCATGAGCGACTGCTTCTTCGGGCTGATGGGTGCGGGCACGTTCACTTCCTCAGGTACTTGAGCTCGCGCTGCAGGTCGGCGTGCTCAGGGGCGACGTCGAGGCCGCGCTTCAGGTGCTTCTCGGCGCCGGCGAGGTCGCCGACGATCTTGGCCATCTGGCCGAGGAACAGGTAGCCCTGGGCGCAGCGGGCGTTCTTCTTGAGGCCGGCCTCGATGGCGGCGGCGGCGGCCGGGTGCTGCTTCTTCTTCTCCGTTGCGAGCAGGAACTCGCACCAGGCCTTCCACATCCCGAACTCCGGCTCGTCCGGGTTGAGCTTCATCGCCTCCTCGAAGCGCGGCAGCGCCTCGTCGTAGCGGCGGGCCTTCACGAGGAGCGTGCCGTTCTGGAACACGTTCTCGGCCTGCAGGATGTTCATGACGTCGACGTCGACGCCGGCGCCGGTCTTGAGGTCGTCGAGGTACTGGGCCCGCTGGGCGTCGTCGCCGAGCACGGCCCACGCCTCGCCGACGCTCGAGAAGACGTCGGCGCAGAGCTTCCGGACGTCGGCCGGCGATCCCTGCGGCAGCGCGTCGGGGTGGTAGGTCTTGGCGAGCTGGAAGTAGGCGATCTTGATCTGCGCGGCGGCGGTGTCGCGCTTCACGCCGAGCACCTGGAAGAGGTCGCTCTCCTTGCCGGTCATCTTGGCCAGCGTCGCCTCGAGCGCCGCCTTGGAGAGCTTCGAGTCGGCGGCGGGCGCGGGGGGCGGCGCGGGCTTCGGGGCGGCGGACGGTGGACGGGGTGCGACTGGCGCCGGGCGCGGCGCGGCCTGGGGCGGAGTGGCGCGAGTCGCTGCCTGAGGGGCAGCAGCCCCCTCACCCCGGCCCTCTCCCCCGGTGGGCGGGCCAACCCGAGGTGCGGGCTGCGCGGCCGGCGCGGCGCGCGGCGGGCCGAAGGCGAGCAGCTCCACCTCGGCGAGCAGGAGGGCGACGCGCAGGATGGTGGTGGCCTCGGCCGGGTGGGCGCGCGCCACGTCGGCGAGCCGCTGCCCGTCGAGCAGGGTGGCGGCGCGGGCCTCCTGGGGCGTGAGCCGCAGCTCCTCCACCCGGACCCGGCCGACGACGCGCGACGCCCCGAGCTGCTCGCGGGCGCCGAGCCGGCGCAGCACCGCGGCGGGATCGAGGGCGCGCACCGCCGCGCCGAGGAGCGTCCAGGGCGAGCCGAGCGCCACGGCGCCTGGCGGCGGCGGGACGCCGGGCTCCCAGCGCCAGCGCCCCTCCTCGAGCGCGAGCGCGCGGCCGGCGAGGGCGGCGCCGTGCTCCTGGATGAGCCGGACGATGTCGCCCGGGTTGACGAGCCGGAGCGTGACGAGCGCGGCCACCACGTCGCCGCCGGCCTGGGCGCGCGCCGCCTCGGCCTGCGCCACCTGCTCGGCCGTCACCACGCCGCGGCCGAGCAGCCAGGCCGGCAGCGCCTCGGCCGGGTCGAGCGCCGCGGCGTGCTCGAGCGAGCCCTTGCGGAAGTGGAGCAGGTAGGTGCGGCCGGCCGCGCCGACGGCGAGCCGGCCGGTGGCGGCGGTGGCGGCGCAGAGGGCGAAGAGGTGGAGCGCGCTCTCGGCGGCGAGCGAGCCCTGGTGCGGCAGGCCGGCGGCGACGGCGGCGGCCGCCGTCACCTCGGGCGCGGCCAGGCCGCGGCTCGCCCCGGGGGCGGCCACCGGGGTGGCGCCCTGCGGGACGACGCGCTCGAGGCGCGGAGGCGGCGTCGGCTGGCCGGCCGGCCGGTTCTTCGGTGGCTCCGCCACGGGGCGGCTACAGTACCACCGTCTCCCGGTACTCGCCGAAGACGTCGCGCAGCGCGTCGGCGATCTCGCCCTTGGTCGCCTCGGCCTTCACCGCCGCCAGGATGAGCGGCATGAGGTTCTCCGACCCCTTGGCCCCGGCGCGGACGGCGTCGACCGCCTGCTTGGCGACGGTGTTGTTGCGCCGGGCCCGGAAGGCCTTCAGCCGCGCCACCTGCTGCTCCTCGAGCGCCGGGTCGATCTTCATGACGGTGACCGGCGGGTCCTCGGCCTGGAAGGCGTTGACGCCCACCACCACCTGCGCCTTGGCCTCCACCTGCTTCTGCCAGGCGTAGGCGGCGTCCTGGATCTCGCGCTGCACGTAGCCCTTGGAGATGGCCTGCACCATGCCGCCGAGCTCGTCGATCTTCTGGATGTAGGCCTCGGCGCGCCCCTCGATCTCGTCGGTCATCGCCTCGACCACGTAGCTGCCGCCGAAGGGGTCGATGACGTCGGCCGCGCCCGACTCGTTGGCGATGATCTGCTGGGTGCGCAGCGCGATGCGGGCCGACTCCTCGGTGGGCAGGCCGAGCGCCTCGTCGCGGCTGTTGGTGTGGAGCGACTGCGTGCCGCCGAGCACCGCCGCCAGCGCCTGGATGGTGACGCGGACGATGTTGTTGTCCGGCTGCTGCGCCGTGAGCATGGAGCCGGCGGTCTGGGTGTGGAAGCGGAGCATCCAGGAGCGCGGATTCTGGGCTTTGAATTTTTCTTTCATGATGTGCGCCCACATGCGGCGGGCGGCGCGGAACTTGGCGACTTCTTCGAGAAAATTGCTGTGGGCGTTGAAGAAAAACGAGAGGCGCGGGGCAAATTTATCTATGTCCAATCCGGCGTTAATGGCAGCCTGCACGTAGGCGATACCATTGCCCAGGGTGAAGGCGACT
>DASTGK010000282.1:0-2986 GCA_035719085.1 Anaeromyxobacteraceae bacterium | reverse complement strand
GCCCGCCTGGCGGGGGGCGCCCGCCGCCGCCCGAGCTCGTGGTGCTCGCGCTCGTGCTCGGCGCGGTCGGCCTGGCGGCGGTCATCCTCGGCGGCACCATCGCCCGGCCGCTGGACCAGCTGGCCCGCACCGCCCAGGCGCTCGGGGCGGGCGATCTCTCGGCGCGCACCGGCGTCACCCGGCGCGACGAGGTCGGGGCGGTGGCGCGCGCCTTCGACGAGATGGCCGACCGGCTGGTCGGGCTCCTGCGCGGCCAGACCGAGCTCATCGCCAACGTGGCCCACGAGCTGCGCACGCCGCTGGCGCGCATCCGGGTGGCGCTCGACCTCGCGGCCGACGGCGACGCCGCCGTGGCGCGCACCTCGCTCGCCGAGATCGAGGAGGACCTGTCGGAGCTGGAGGGGCTGGTGAGCGACGTGCTCGCGAGCGCCCGCATGGACCTCGCCGGCAACGTCGCCTCCACCGCCGGCGCGCCGCCGCTCCACCGGGCCCCGCTCGACCTCGGCGCGGTGGTGGCGCAGGCGGCCGAGCGGCTGCGACACCGCCACCCGGAGCGGCGCGTCGAGGTGGCGCGCGGGCCGGACCTGCCCGGGGTGGAGGGCGACGCCGTGCTCCTGCGCCGGGCCATCGACAACCTGGTCGACAACGCGCGCAAGTACTCGCCGCCGTCGTCGCTCATCCGGCTCACCGTGGCGCGGCGCGGGGCCGGCGTCGCGGTCGAGGTGATCGACGAGGGGGAGGGGATCGCGCCCGAGGACCTGGCGCGGCTCTTCACGCCGTTCTTCCGCGTCGACCGGAGCCGGGCGCGCGCCACCGGCGGCGTCGGCCTCGGGCTGGCGCTGGCGAGGCGCATCGCCGAGGCGCACGGCGGCACGCTCGTGGCCCGGAGCGCGCCGGGCGCCGGCACCACCATGACGCTCGAGCTGCCGGGGCGCTGACCGGCGGAACGGCGCTGCCGCGCGCCGGGCCCGGTGCTAGGGTCCCCGGCCATGGACCAGCCCGACCCCTTCACGCACACGCACGCCTTCGGGGCCGACCGTGCCGCCGACGGGGAGCGGCGCACGCGCTGGGTGGTGGCCCTCACCGTCGCCATGATGGTGGCCGAGATCACGGCCGGGATCGCCTTCGGCTCGATGGCCCTCCTCGCCGACGGCTGGCACATGGGAACCCACGCCGCGGCGCTGGGCGTTGCCGCCTTCGCCTACGCCTACGCCCGGCGCCACGCCGCCGATCCGCGCTACAGCTTCGGCACCGGCAAGGTGGGGGCGCTCGGCGGCTTCGCCAGCGCCGTCGGCCTCGCGGTGGTGGCGCTGCTCGTCCTCGTCGAGAGCGCGGCGCGCCTGGCGAGCCCGGTCGCCATCCGCTTCGACGAGGCGATCCTGGTGGCGGTCATCGGCCTCGCGGTCAACCTGGCGAGCGCCTGGTTGCTGCGCGACCGCGACCACGGGCACGATCACGGGCACGATCATGATCATGACCACGAGCACGGCGAGCACCGCGACCACAACCTGCGCGCCGCCTACCTCCACGTGCTCGCCGACGCGCTCACCTCGGTCTTCGCCATCGTGGCGCTCGTCGCCGGCAAGTGGCTCGGCTGGACCTTCCTCGACCCGGTGATGGGGATCGCCGGCAGCCTCGTCATCGCCCGCTGGTCGGTCGGCCTCCTGCGCGACACCGCCGCCGTGCTGCTCGACGCCGAGGCGGGGAGCGCCCGGCGCGAGGCGATCCGCCGGGCCATCGAGGCGGACGGCGCCCGGGTCTCCGACCTGCACGTCTGGCGCGTCGGCCCGCGCCACCTCGCGGCCATCGTCTCGGTCGTCTCGGCCGCGCCGGGGACGCCGGCCGCCTACAAGGCCCGGCTGCGCGCCTTCGACGACCTGGTGCACGTCACCGTCGAGGTCCACGCGGCCGAGGGCTGACGCCCAGCGCGCCTCACGCCCCGCGGCCGGCCGGCGCCGCCTCCAGGTGCTCCTCGAGCGCCCGGCGCACCCGGGCCCGCGCCCGGTGGAGCAGCACCCGCTGGTTGGTCACGGTGACGCCGAGCAGGGCGCAGATCTCCTCCGCCTCCAGCCCCTCCACGTCGCGCAGCGTGATGACCGCGCGCTGCGACTCGGGGAGGGCGGCGATGGCCGCCTCGATGACGGCCCGCGTCTCGGCGCCGAGCGCGAGCCGCTCGGGATCCTCCGCGCCCCAGCCGCCGGGCGGCTCCCGCCAGCCGCCGCCCTGGGTGAACCGGTCCGGGTCGACCGCCGGCTCGTCGTCGGCCGGGTCGCCGAGCGCCGAGAAGGGGACGCTCCGCCCCTCCCGCACCGCGCGCGTCCGGGCCCGGTTGGCGAGGATGTGGAAGAGCCAGGTCCGGAGCGAGGAGCGCCCCTCGAACCGGTCGAGCCCCTCCAGGGCGGCGAGCCAGGTCTCCTGCACCACCTCCTCGGCGAGGGCCCGCTGCCTCACGAGGGTGGAGGCGAGCCGCAGGAGCGCCCCGCCGTGGCGCGCCACCAGCGCCGCGAAGGCGGCCCGGTCGCCCTTCCGGAGCCGCTCGACGAGCGCCCGCTCGTCGGCGGCGGCCGGCGGGGCAGGGGGCTCGATCTGCGATCTGGCCGGCTTCATGCGAGGTGCGAATCATCGTGTAATCTTTCGGGCCGAGGCGAGACCAACCCGAAGGGGCCGCCCTGCCGGGCGGCGCCGCTCGCGGAGCGCGGGGATGCTGACCTGCAGGCAGGTGACCGAGCTGGCGACCGACTGGTCCGAGGGGCTGCTCGGCGCCGTCGACCGCCGCCGCGTGGAGGAGCACCTCGCCGGCTGCGACGGCTGCCGCGCCTACCTGGCCCAGCTCACGGCGACCGCGGGCGCGCTCCGGCGGCTCGCCGAGCCGGCCGTCCCGCCGGCGCTCGAGGCCTCCCTCCTCGCCGGCTTCGACGCCTGGCAGCGGGAGCGCGAGCGGGCCGCGGCGCCGCGCTCCCCCTGGTGGCCGGCCCTCGGCCTCCTC
>DASTGK010000281.1:0-8973 GCA_035719085.1 Anaeromyxobacteraceae bacterium | reverse complement strand
CGGCTGGATCGACCGGAAGCTGGCCGAGCCGGGCGAGGTGGTGGCGCCGGGCCGCCCCGTCCTCCACCTCTCGGGCCGGGGGCGCGGCTTCGTGGTGCGCGCCGCGCTGCCGGACCGCGACGTCCTCGGCCTCGCCCCGGGCGCCGCCGCCACCGTCACGCTCGACGCGGCGCCGGCCCGGCCGCTCGCCGGGCGCGTCGCCGAGATCGCCCGCGCCGCCGGCCGCGGCACCGGCACCTACCAGGTGGAGATCGCCGTCGACCCGGCCGCGCTCGGCGCGCCGCTCCTCTCCGGCCTCACCGCCAAGATCGAGATCGCGCGGCGGGTGCCGGCCGCCGGCGCCGTGCCGCTGGCGGCGGTGGTGGACGGCGACGGCGAGCAGGGGGCCGTCTACGCGGTGGAGGGGGACCGGGCGCGCCGCGTCCCGGTGCGCATCGCCTTCCTGCAGGGGGATCAGGCGGTGCTGGCCGGCGGGGTCGAGGGGCTCGACCGGGTGGTGACCGAGGGGGCGCCGCGCCTCGCCGACGGCCGCCGCGTCCGCCTTGAGAAGTGACGGGAGCCCGCCATGCACGTCGCCGAGTTCTCCGTCCGCCGCTGGCAGTTCACGCTCGTCGTCTTCGTCGCGCTCGTCGCCCTGGGCGCCTCCTCCCTCCTCGGCATCCCCAAGGCCGAGGACCCGAGCTTCCCGTACCCCAACTTCGCCGTGGTGGCGGTGCTGCCCGGCGCCAGCCCGGCCGACGTGGAGCGGCTGGTGGTCGATCCGGTCGAGGCCGAGCTCAAGGCGCTCGACGACGTGAAGTCGATCAAGACCACCGTCGACGACGGCGTGGCGGCGGTGCAGATCGAGTTCACCGCCGGCACCGATCCGGGCCGCAAGCGCGACGAGGTGATCCGCGAGGTCACGGCGCTCCGCCCCCGGCTGCCGGCCGAGCTGGCGCGCCTCGAGGTGCAGGAGTTCAACGCCTCGCGCGTCAACATCCTGCAGGTGGCGCTCGTCTCGGAGACCGCCCCCTACCGCGACCTCGACCGGCTGGCCCGCGACCTGAAGGCGCGGCTCGAGGCGGTGCCGGGCGTGGGCAAGGTGGAGCTGGGCGGCCTGCCCAGGCAGGAGGTGCAGGTGGCGCTCGACGCCGGCCGCATGGCGGCGCTCGGCGTCTCCCCGCTCGAGGTGCTCGCGGCCGTCGGCGCCGACGCCCAGGCCATCCCGGCCGGCGCCGTCGACGCCGGGGCGCGCCAGCTCTCGGTGAAGACGAGCGGCGACTACGGCTCGGTGGAGGAGATCGCCGACACCGTGGTCCGCAGCGTCGACGGCCGCGCCGTCCGGGTGCGCGACGTCGCCGAGGTGGCCCAGCGCGACGCCGAGGCGACCCACCTCGTCCGCTTCGACGGCCGGCGCGCCGTGCTGGTCGCCGCCAACCAGAAGGAGAAGCAGGACATCTTCGCGGTGCGCAAGGGGCTCGAGCAGGCGCTCGACGCCTTCCGGCCGTCGCTGCCGCCGGGCGTGGCCCTCCGCGAGTCGTTCGACCAGGCGGCCAACGTGGAGCACCGGCTCTCCGGCTTCGCCCGCGACTTCGCCATCGCCATCCTGCTCGTGCTGGTCACGCTCCTGCCGCTCGGCCTGCGGGCCGCCGGCGTGGTGATGGTCTCCATCCCGCTCTCGCTCTCGGTCGGCCTCACGCTGCTCAACCTGCTCGGCTTCTCGGTCAACCAGCTCTCCATCGTCGGCTTCGTCATCGCCCTCGGCCTGCTGGTCGACGACTCGGTGGTGGTGGTGGAGAACGTGACCCGCGCCATGCGCGAGGGGCAGCCGCCGCGCCAGGCGGCGGTGGAGGCGACGCGCCAGATCACCCTCTCGGTGCTCGGCTGCACCGCCACGCTGGTCTTCGCCTTCGTGCCGCTCCTCGCCCTGCCCGGCGCGCCCGGCCTCTTCATCCGCTCCATGCCGGTGGCGGTGGTGGTCACCATCCTCGCCTCGCTCGGGGTCTCGCTCACGGTGGTGCCGTTCCTCGCCTCGCGCCTGCTGCGCGCCGAGGGGGAGCACGGCAACGTCTTCTTCCGCGCCATGGAGTGGGCCATCCAGGCCTCCTACCGGCCGGTGCTCCACCGGGCGCTGGCCCGCCCCGCGCTCACGCTCGGCGCCGCCGCGCTCCTCTTCGCCGGGGCGCTGGCGCTCGTGCCGGTGGTCGGCTTCAGCCTCTTCCCCAAGGCCGGCATCCCGCAGTTCCGCGTCACCGCCGAGGCGCCCGAGGGGGCGAGCCTGGCCGAGGCCGACCGGGCCGCCCGCGCCATCGAGGCGGCGCTGGCGCGCCACCCCGAGGTCCGCCGCGTCACCACCAACGTCGGCCGCGGCAACCCGATGGTCTACTACAACGTGGCGCAGCAGAACGAGAAGGCCGGCTACGCCGAGGTGCTGGCCGAGCTCTCCACCCGCGACGCCGGGAAGACCGCCGAGGTGCTGGCGGCGCTGCGCGCGGAGCTCTCGGGCTACGCCGGCGCCCGCGTCGAGGTGCGCGAGTTCGAGCAGGGGCCGCCGGTCGACGCCCCGGTCGCCGTCCGCGTGCTGGCCGACGACCCGAAGGCGCTCGAGGCGGCGGCCGGCCGGGTGGAGGCGATCCTGGCCGGCACCGAGGGGACGCGCTACGTGCGCAACCCGGCGCGCGACCGCAAGAGCGACCTGCGCGTCCGCATCGACCGGGACCGCGCCGCGCTGCTCGGCGTGGCGGTGCCGGACGTCGACCGGGCGGTGCGGCTCGCGGTGGGCGGCCTCGTCGCCGGCTCCTGGCGCGAGCCGGGGAGCGACGAGGCGCGCGACATCCGGCTGACCCTGCCGCGCCAGGGCGGCGGCGCGCTGCCGGGCGGCCAGCGCCCCGGCCTCGACGTGCTCGACCGGCTCTACCTGCCGGCCGCGGGCGGGGCGGTGCCGCTCGCCCAGGTGGCCACGCTGGCCCTCGAGCCCTCGCCGGCCCGCGTCTACCACTTCGACAAGACGCGCAGCACCACCGTCACGGCCGACGTCCGCGAGGGGTTCAACACCGACAAGATCACCGCGGCGGTGCTGGCCCGGCTCGGCGCCGAGGCCTGGCCGGCCGGCGTCCGCATCGTCCCCGCCGGCGAGTACGAGAGCCGGCAGCAGAGCTTCGGCGGCCTCGGCTCGGCCATCATCGTGGCGGCGCTCGGCGTGCTGGCGGTGCTGGTGCTCGAGTTCCGCACCTTCCGCTCCACCGTCATCGTGGCCTCGGTCATCCCGCTCGGCATCGTGGGCGGCGTGCTGGCGCTGCTCCTCTCCGGCTACACGCTCTCCTTCACCGCGGCCATCGGCTTCGTGGCGCTCATGGGGATCGAGGTGAAGAACTCCATCCTGCTCGTCGACTTCACCAACCACCTGCGCGAGCAGGGGGTGGCGCTCGACGACGCCATCCAGGAGGCCGGCGAGAAGCGCTTCGTGCCCATCCTGCTCACCACGCTCACCGCCATCGGCGGCCTGCTGCCGCTCGCCCTGGAGCGCTCCGCCCTCTACTCGCCGCTGGCGCTCGTCATCCTGGGCGGCCTCGTCTCCTCGACGCTGCTGACGCGCGTGGTGACGCCGGTGATGTACAAGCTCCTGCCGCCGGAGCTCGAGGCGCACGAGGCGGCGGCCGCCGCGCCGCCGGTCCCCGCCGCCGAGGCCGCCTAGGGAGGAGGACCGCCATGCTCCCCGCCGTGAGCGCCCTCCTGCTCGGGCTCGCCCTCCTGCCCTCCCGCGCCGCGCCGGTCAGCGCGCCGCGCCGTCCCAGCCGTCGAACACCGCCACCACCGGCGCGTGATCGCTCGTCCCGAACTCCGGGAGCACGGCGCAGCGGGCGGCGCCGCGGGCCAGCGGCTCGCTCGCCACCACGTAGTCGATCCGCCAGCCGACGTTCTTCTGGCGCAGGCCGCGCCAGGGGGGCCACCAGGTGAAGAGCGCCTCGTTCGTCGGGTCGAGGGCGCGCCCGACGTCGGTGAGGCCGCGCGAGAGGATACGGGCGAGCAGCGCCCGCTCGTCGTCGCGCTGGCCGATGGCGCCGGGCCGCCGCTCCTTGGGGTGGACGTCGGCGTCGGTGAGGGTGACGTTCAGGTCGCCGCACAGGAGCAGCCGCCGCCCCGCCGCCTGCGCCTCGGCCACCCAGGCGTCGAGCGCCTCGAGGAAGCGGAGCTTCGCCTCGAAGTCCTTGCCGCCGTTCGGCACGTAGAGGCTCGCCACGGTGACGCCGGCCACCTCGGCGGCGACGGCGCGCGTCTCGAAGTCGAAGGGCGGCTGCACGAAGGCCGGCGGCTCCGCCACCCGCTCGCGGCTCACCAGCAGCGAGACGCCGGAGTAGGCCGACTCGCCGTGCCAGGTGGCGTGGTAGCCGGCCGGCTCGCGCAGCGGCGCCGGGACCTTGGCGGGCGGCGCCTTGATCTCCTGCAGGAAGACGAGGTCGGGCGCCTCGCGCGCGAGCAGCTCCTCGAACTGGCCTTCGCGGGCACGGATGCCGTTGACGTTCCAGGTGAGGATCTTCACGCGCACCTCCGCGCTCCCCGCGCCCGGGCAGGTTAGCCAGCGGCGCGCCCCGCCGGAAGGCTCCGGGCCGCGCCGTGCCCTTTCGGGATCCGGCGCGCCCCGCGGTCCTGTCCTGCGGCGGTGGGACCCCGCGGCGCTCAGGCGTAGCGCGCGCGCAGGGCCTCGACGCGGCGGCGCAGGCCGTCGCGCACCTCGGGCGGTCCGAGCACCTCGACGCCGCCGCCCCAGCCGAGCAGCAGGCCGTAGAGGAACTCGTTCGGCGTCGCCTCGAACGACGCCCGCAGGCTCCCGTCCGCGGCCGCGGTCCCCTCGAAGCCGCGCTCCCGCGCCAGCCGCGCCAGCTCGGGCGCGAAGCGCAGCTCGATGCGCCGCTCGCTCCCGGACTCGAAGTAGAGCCGGCGGCGCGCCAGCCGGTCGAGCGGCGGCCCCTTGTGCTCGCCGAAGCCGCGCTCGCCCACCAGCACCGAGCTCATCCGGTCGAGCCGGTAGAGGTGCTCCTCCTCCTTCTCGACGCTCCAGGCGACCAGGTACCAGGCGCCCTGGCGCGGGAAGAGGGCGCGCGGCTCGAGCAGCTTCCGCGCGAAGGAGCCGTCCGACTCCGAGCGGTACTCCACCGCCACCTCGCGGCGGGCGGAGATGGCCTCCTCGAGCGCGTCGGCCCAGGGGCCGGGCGGCGCGATGGCCAGGTCGACGCCGCGCTGCAGGTCGGCCACCTCCCGCTTCAGGTGGTCGGGCACCGCCTTCTCGATCTTGCGGGCCGCCCGGTCCACCGCCGTGCGGCCGCCCTCGCCGCGGAACGGCCGGAGGGCCGCCAGCAGCGCCGCCCCCTCGCGCGCCGAGAGCGGCGGCGGGCGGCCGAAGCCCATCTCCAGGTCGACGATGACGCGGCCGCGCTCCACCTCGACGAGCAGGTGGGTGGCGTCGGCCTCCGGCGAGACGGCCAGCCCCTGCACCGCCTCGATGTCGCCGATGAGCTCCTCGGCCGAGCGGGCGCCGGTGAGCTCGAGGGCGCGCGCCAGCGGCAGGCCGCCCTCGGCGGCGCGCGCCGCCGGGATGAGCAGGAGCAGGCGGCGGACGCGCTGCTCGTAGGGCTGGAGCTTCGGGCTCACGGCGCCACCTCCCCGGCCAGCCGGCCGCCCACGGCGTCGAGGATCTCCCGGGCCCGCGCCCGCCCCTCGGGCGGCGAGAGGAGCTCGGCGTGCTCGCCCCAGGCGAGCACCTGGCGCACCAGGCCGTCGAGGTCGCGCACCTGGAGCGTCGCGAGCCGCGCGCCGTCCGGCGCCGCCGAGAGCTCCGCGCCCGGGAGGAGCGCGCGGGCGCCGCGGGCGAGCGGCCCGCCGAGCCGCACCGTCGCCGCCACCGGCGGGTGGGCCAGGTAGTCCCAGGGCTGCTGGGCGCGCCAGGCGTCGAGGTCGAAGCCGGAGGGCACCTGGTAGTCGCCGCCCTTGGCGTCCTTGGGCACGGCGCAGGCGTGCCCGGCGGCCGCCACCTTCCGGTCGAGGAGCTTCACCACGCGCCGCAGGTAGAAGAGGCGCGAGGCGCCGCGCAGGTGGCAGTGGCCCACGAAGAACCACTCGCCGCGCCGCAGGCCGTAGCCGTGCACGTCGACGTCGCGCGTCGTCTCCTCCCCGCCGCCGCCCCGGTAGACGAGGTGGAGCCGGCGGCGGCGCTGCACCGCCTCGGCCAGCAGGTGGAGCCGCTCGGCCAGCTCGTCGCCGCTGGCGGGCGGCGGCAGGCCGCCCGGCCCCGGCGCCACCGCGGGCAGCCCCTTGGCGCCGATCGTCAGCTTGCGCAGCGCCGCCTCGAGGTCGGGGCGCAGCGGGTGGTCGGCGGCCCGCAGCCCGGCGCGCCCGGCCATCCAGAGCACCGCCGCCTCGGCCGGCTCGAAGGCGAGCCGCGCCAGGTGGAGCGCCGAGCGGTCGACCAGGTAGACGGTCGGGTCGCCGTCGACGTTGCGGACGGCGACGCCCAGGCGCTCGGCGGCCGCCTTGTCGCGCTGGAACTTCTTCTGCACCGCCTCGGCGCCGCCCGCGTACTCGCGCGGGACGGCCGCCACCAGGTCACCCCGGGTGAAGGGCTCGGTCCGCTCCATCATCCAGGCGACCATCCGCAGGATGCGCCGCTCGGCCGGCTCCTCGCGGCCGGGCCCGCGCCGATCCCGCGTCCCGGCGCCCGGCGCCGCCGCCCCGCGCCCGCCACCACCGCGCTTCGTCCCCGTCCGACCGCCCGTCGCGCTCATGTGGACCGCGAGTCTATCCGCAGGCCGAGCGACGACGCCATCGCGAGGAGCGCCGGGCGGCTCGTCACCCGGAGGTGGACGCGGGCACCACCCCGGACCACCTCGGCGGCCGCCCCGGACAGGAGGGCGGCGGCGAGCGGGGCGAGGCGCGGCGGCAGGAGGAGCGTCACCTCGACCGCCGGGCCCGCCTCGGGATCGAGCAGGTCGGCCAGCGCGAACTCCCGGGCGTCGAAGCCCGGGGTCCGGTGCACCCCGGCGCGCCGCCGGCCGACCCGGGCGGCGAGCACCCGCTCCACCGCGAGGAGCCGGAGCGCGCCGCGCGGCAGGGCGTGGCAGGCGGCCACCCAGCCGCCCCAGCGGAAGCCGAGGGCCAGCACCTCCACCTCGCGCTCGCTCACCTCGCCCGGGCCGTCGCGGTAGGCGACGCGGACGCGCCGGCCGGCCGCGACGGCGCGCGCCAGGGCGAGGAGCGCCCTCGGCGGCCCGGTGTGGCCGCGGCCGGTCACGGCGCCGGCTCGCGGCGGCAGGTGGTGCCCATGCGAGGAGTCTCGCCGCCCGTAGGACAAGCCAGAGCTCGGGGTCGGGGTCGGGTCGGGGGTACGGCTGCGGCGGGCCACGGGCCACGGGACTTCACGGGCACGGCCTCCGGGTTCGGGTTCGGGTTCGGGTTCGGGTTCGGAAGGGCGAGTGATAAGGAGTGCCTCATGGATCGACGCCTCATCCTCGCCCTCGCCCTCCTCGCCGGCTGCCCGCGCGGGGGCCCGGCGCCGACGCGGCCGGTGACGGTGACCGTCGCGCTGGCCGGCGCGGCGCCCGGCGAGGTGCACGGGGTCGACGTGACGCTGGCTCTCCCGGCCGGCGCCACGGTGGCGCACCAGCCGGCCACCGGGCGGCTCGCGCCCTCGGCCCTCCGGCTCCTCGGCGGGGCGGCCGGCGGCGTGGTCGACGGCACGTTCGTACCGCACCGGAAGGCGCCGTCGGTCCGGCTGCTCGTCGCCTCGCCGGCGCGGCTCGCCGACGGCGACCTCGTCGCGGTGGCGGTCGACGTCCCAGGGGACGCGGTGCCCGAGCCGGGGGCCTTCGCCATCGCCGGCGCCCTCGCCTCCGGGCCGGGCGGCCGGGTGGTGCCGACGGGCGCCGCCTGGATCTCCGCCGTGGCGGCGCGGTGAGCGGCGCGGCCGGTTGCGGACGCCCCGTCGCTTCGGCTTGACCGGCGCGCGCCGCGGCAGGAGAAGGGGGCGTGCCCTCGCTCGCGCGCCGCGTCTTCGGAGAGGCGACCGCCTTCCTGCGCCAGTCGCGCCGGCTCGGCTGGGCCGACCTCGCGGTGGTCGGGGCGCTCGGCGGCGTGGTCTTCGCCGCCTCGCGCCTCGTCGGCGGCGCCGCGCTGCCGCTCCGCCCCGCCGTCGACATCGACCTCTCGCCATGGGCGCTGCCCGGCTACGCGCTCCTCTCGCTCTCGCGCGGCCTCGCCGCCTACGCCCTCTCGCTCGGCTTCACGCTGGTCTACGGCTACTGGGCGGCGCGCGACCGGCGGGCCGAGCGGGTGCTGGTGCCGCTCCTCGACGTCCTGCAGAGCGTGCCGGTGCTCGGCTTCATGCCCGGGCTCATCCTCACGCTGGTGGCGCTCTTCCCGCGCTCCAACGTCGGGCTCGAGCTGGCGGCCGTGCTCATGATCTTCACCGGCCAGGCCTGGAACATGACCTTCAGCTTCTACCGGTCGGTGCGGGCGGTGCCGCCGGTGCAGCTCGAGGTGGCGCGCCACTACCGCTTCTCCTGGTGGGAGCGGTTCCGCTGGGTGGAGCTGCCCGCCTCGGTCATCGGCCTCGTCTGGAACTCGATGATGTCGATGGCCGGGGGCTGGTTCTTCCTCATGGTGAGCGAGGCCTTCGTGCTCGGCGACCGGGACTTCCGGCTGCCCGGGCTCGGCGCCTACATGAGCGTGGCGGTGGCCCGGGGCGACGGCGCGGCCATGCTGGCGGCGGTGGCCGCCATGACCGTCATGATCGTGGCGCTCGACCAGCTCCTGTGGCGGCCGGTGGTGGTCTGGTCGGAGAAGTTCCGCATGGAGGAGGGGGCGGGCGACGGGGCGGCGGCCCGCTCCTGGTTCCTGGACCTGTGGCGCCACGCCCGGCTGGTGCAGTGGGTGCGCCGCCGGATCCGCCTGGCCCGCCGCCGCCGCGAGCGCGCCCGCCGCCCGGCGCCGGCCCCGCCCGCG
>DASTGK010000280.1:0-2214 GCA_035719085.1 Anaeromyxobacteraceae bacterium | reverse complement strand
ACCTCCTGCCACTCGCCGGGCGCATCCGCAGTCGGCAGCGACCACTGGAGGTCGCCGCCGTGGATGCTGCGGCCGTCGGCGCTCAGCGTCTTGTAAAGTCGGACCGTCGGCGCGGCCTTCGTGTCATCCATCTGCAGTGTCCTCCCGTACCGCTGGTGTTCCGCCTGCTGTGGCGGTCCTTCACCGACCAGTTCACGGGCCGGCGGTGCCTTCTTCCGGTCGCCACGCTGTCGACGGACCATACTTAACCCGGGTTAAGGCGCTTGACAAGAGTTAAGGACGATTTTTCTCGGGAGGGGCGCAAGCCCGCATAGACACAGGGTGACAGCCAGGCCGCCCTCGTTGGGGCGGGCTGCCGGCCCGAGCGGACGGCGCGGACTGCGGGTACGGACTACAGGTTGTCAGCGAGCACGCGCGCGAACGCGGCGACGCGGCCGGCGGCCTGGTGGGCGCGGCCCGCGACGGCGGCGATGTCGCGCGGAGAGGCGGAGCCGAGTTGCTTCAGCAGGAGGTGCAGCTCGGCGATCTGCGGAGCGGCCTCGGCCGCTGCGCCGGCGAGCTCACGGCGCAGCGACTCCAGCCGCCGAAAGTAGACGTCCTCCGCCCCCGAATCATCGACGGCGTTCCCCGAAACCCCGTGCGAGTGCATGGCTGTGCATCCTGCACTCCTCGTCTGACGTCCGCAATGGGGCGCTCGGCGCCCCCTACTTTGGGGTCGGCGGATCGGAGAACAACAGGACCTCGAGCGGCACCCCGTAAAGCATCTTGATTGCAACGAGATTTCGGAAGCTTGGCAGGCGGGTGGACCCTGGCTTGAACCAGTAGTGGACCGCTGCGCCCGTGATCCCCCCGAGCCGGCGGGCTAGCTCGGCATCGCTTGTGGCCACATCACTCCTGGCGGTCCGAAACCAGATCAGCCAGCCCACCAGGTTGCGACGCGCCCTCTCCGTTTCCGCTGCGATGGCCGCCGGCGTGACGGTTTCCGCTGTGTTGTCGGACATATGGGCGGACTCGTACCACGGGGAAACCGAACTGGAAGAGGCAACTTGCGTTAAGCCGTAACTAGAGTTAAGGTCCCCTCCATGAAGGCTGCGACCAGACTCGCCACCTACCTGTCGCGCACCCGAACGACCCAGACCGCGTTCGCCGAGCAGATCGGCGTCTCCTGCGCCCTCGTCAGCATGTGGCTCGCGGGCACGCGGAGGCCGGGCGGATGGAGCGCCATCGCCATCGAGCAGAAGACCGGCGGCGCGGTGCCCGTGACGGCTTGGACCTCCTCGAAGCGGCGCGGGCCGCGTGCGGCGTGAGCCAGCCATGAGTCGAGTGCCCTCCACCCACCCCGCCGCCGCTGCACCTGCCTGCCAGTCTAGGCAGTCGCGCGGCGATATCGGGGAGCGGGACAGTGGGGCGCTCCAAGAGAGGCAAGAGGGGACATCATGACGCGCAGACTCGTCGGGAACGACAAGGTGCCGCCGGAGCACCGCTACCGCCTGCTCATCGCCAAGGCGGTGAAGCAGGGGATGGGCTGGAGCCACAAGCGGTGGTGGCCGGCGCTGGAGATGCTCCGGCCCGAGCACCGCGAGTCGGTGCGCCGATACGTCCTCGACCAGTGCGTCTGGGCTGCCGTGGCCGGCACCATCGGCAACCCACTGGTCGGGAGGCGCCCGTGAGCCCCGAGGTAGCGTGGTTCGCGTCGGCGCTCGTCATCTGCTGCGCCGCCGCCCTGCTCGCGCCGACCGTGAGACCCGATTCCACCAGGGGCCGGAGAAAGCCCGGCACTAGCCAGGAGGGCGCGGCGCCTGACGTGGTCGCGCCCTCCTGCGCTCCTCGCCCCTCGCCCCTCCCGCTCGCCGACACCACGCCGCTCGTCGTCCGGGCCTGGCTGGAGCGGGACGCCTCGCGGATCGCCAACGTCTACGCGCTGAAACTCTCGACCTCGGTCCACGAGTCCGACCGAGAGGCGGCGTGCGTGGTCTATGACCTCGCCCTCGTCCACCTCCAGGTCTCCAGGGCGCTGGCCCGGTCGCTGGAGGCAGCGTGATAGCCGCCCTGTATGTGCAGGAGGGCGGCGCTTACTACGGCCTCGACGGCGTGGACCCGTGGCCCGAGTCGAGGGACGCGAGGCTCTACGCCGGGCCGTGGCCGGTGGTCGCTCATCCGCCGTGCCAGAGGTGGTGCAAACTGGCCGGGTTGGTGGAGGCGCGCTACGGCCAC
>DASTGK010000279.1:0-2515 GCA_035719085.1 Anaeromyxobacteraceae bacterium | reverse complement strand
GCTCGTCGGGTCGGCGCGCGGCCACGGGGTCCGCGGCGCGCTCCTCCTCGCGCTCGCCTACGCGCCGACGGCGCTCCTCGGCCTGCCGGCCGCGCCGCTCACCATGGCGGCCGGGGCGGCCTACGGGCCGTGGGTCGGCGCGGCCCTCTCGGTGCCGGCCGGCGCCCTCTCGGCGCTCCTCCCGTTCCTCGTCGGCCGGCGCTTCGCGGCGCGCCACCCCGAGGCGCTCGCCCAAGGCACCGGCCGGATCGCGCGCACCTCGCGGGCCTTGGGGCGCGGCGGCCTGCGCCTGGTGCTGGTGCTGCGCCTCTCCTGGGTGGCGCCGTTCGGCGTCCTCAACTACGCCTTCGGCGCCTCGCCCTGCCGGCTCTCCGACTTCCTGCTCGGCTCGCTCGTCGGCAACGCGCCGGTGGCGCTCGGCTACGCCTTCGCCGGCGCCGCGCTCATGGCGCGGTGACGGCCGGGCGGGGCTTGCCGAGGTGGTGGAGCCAGCCGTGGAAGCGGTGCAGGCCGTGCGGATCGGCGTACATGAGGATGCAGGCGTGGTGCACCACCTGGATGCCGGCCGCCTCGGCGAGCGCGATCACCTCGGGCGACTCGGCGCCCTGCTGGAGCCAGAGCTTGCCGACGCCGCGCCGCACGCAGCCCTGCACCACGGCGAAGGCGCGCACCGGCGGCACGACGCAGAGCACGGCGTCGAGCGGCCCGGGCACGTCGTCCAGGCTCCGGTAGCAGCGCTCCCCCTTCACCTCGTCCGCCTCGGCGTTGACCGGGATCGCCTCCCAGCCCCCGCGCCGCAGCGCCTCGAGCGCGGCGTTGCCGAAGCCGCGCGTGCGCGAGACGCCGACGACGGCGATGCGCCGCGCGGCGAGGAACGACTCGATGGCCTTCTGCATGGAGGTCCCCTCCTTGCCGGCGGAGCAGAGCACGTTCGAACAGCGGAGTCATCGCCTCTCCGAACCCGAACCCGAACCCGTCGACCGTGCCCCGTGCCCCGTGCCCCGTGCCCCGGTGCCCATGCGCCCTCGAGCGCGCTCTCCCCCGTTGGGGGAGAAGTTGGAGAACTCCGGCGCCCCGCCCCGGAATGTGCCAGCGTGGAGCCTCCGGCGCCGCGCCGGGACGACCGATGCGCCTGCTCCCGCTCCTCCTCGCCGCCTCCCTCGGCCTCCTCGCCGCCGCGCCGGCCGCGGCGCGCGGGCGGACCGACGACCCGGCGAGCGCGCCCTCGGTCCGCCCCGAGCAGCTGCCGCGCGAGGCGCGCGACACGCTCCTCCTCATCCGGCAGGGCGGCCCCTTCCCGTACCCGCAGGACGGCGGCGTCTTCGGCAACCGGGAGCGGCGGCTCCCGGGCCGGCCGCCCGGCTACTACCGCGAGTACACGGTGCGCACGCCCGGCGCCCACGACCGCGGGGCGCGCCGCATCATCGCCGGCCAGGACGGCGACCTCTGGTACACCAACGACCACTACCGCCACTTCCGGCGCGTCCAGGCCCCATGACGAGCGACCTCGCCGCCCTGGCCAAGAGCCCCCCCGGCGTCCTCTGGCACGAGGCCGAGGCGCCGCCCGCCGACCTCGCCGCGCGGGCCGCCGCCGCGGGGCTCGCGCTCCACCGCGTCGACCTCTCCGGCGCGCACGGCAAGAAGGCGCTGCTCGCCGCCCTCGGGCGCGCCCTGCGCTTCCCGGTCCACTACGGCCAGAACTGGGACGCGCTCGCCGACTGCCTGGGCGACCTCTCCTGGCTCGAGCCGGGGCCGCTCCTCGTCAGCCTGGAGCAGGCCGGCCCGCTCGCCGCCCGGGCGCCGGGCGACCTCGCCACCGCCCTCGACGTCCTGCGCGAGGCGGCGGCGGCCTGGCGCGAGCGGGGGCGCCCGGTCCTCTTCCTCTGGCAGGGTCCGGCGCGCCCCGCGGGCGTGCCGGCGCTCCGCTGACCCGCCGTGCTCCTCGCCTTCCTCACTCACTTCGGCTACGCGGCGCTCGTCCTGCTCCTCGTGGCCGGCGGGCTCGGCGTGCCGGTGCCGGAGGAGCTCATCCAGCTCACCGCCGGCTACCTGGCGCGCCGCGGCCTCTTCTCGCTCGCGCCGGCCGTGGGGCTCACCTGGCTCGGGCTGGTGACGGGCGACTACCTGCTCTTCCGGCTGGGGCGCGCGCTCGGCCCCAGGGTGCTCGACACGCCGCGCGTGGCGCGGGTGCTCACGCCCGCGCGGCGCGCCTTCCTGGAGCGCCACTTCGCGCGCCACGCCCTCCTCACCATCGTGGTGGCGCGCCACGCCTCCGGGCTGCGCGTGCCGGTCTTCGCCATGGCCGGCGCCTCCGGTGTCCGCTCGCGCACCTTCCTCGTGGCCGACGGCCTCTCGGCGCTCGCCTCGGTGCCGCTCGTGGTCGGGGCCGGCTGGCTGCTGGCCGGCCACATCGAGGAGGCCAAGAAGCAGGTGCGCGAGGTGGAGCTGGTGGTGCTCGCGGCGGTGCTCCTCGGCCTCGGCGCCTGGGCGCTGCTGCGCCGCCGGCAGGCCCGCC
>DASTGK010000278.1:0-5156 GCA_035719085.1 Anaeromyxobacteraceae bacterium | reverse complement strand
GCGAGCTCGCGCGCGTCGTCGGGGAAGCTGGCGCCGCCGAGCGAGATGGTCACCTTGCCGCCGGGCGCCGCCTCGAAGCGGGCGCCGGCCACCGCGGCGCGGAGCCGCTCGGCCGTCTCCTGCGCCTCGGCCGGGCCGATGCGCGGCAGCACCACGGCGAACTCCTCGCCGCCGTAGCGCGCCACCAGGTCGACGGCGCGCACCTCGCGCGCCAGGATCGTCGCCACGTCGCGCAGCACCGCGTCGCCGGCGGCGTGGCCCACCGCCTCGTTCAGCTCGCGGAAGCGGTCGACGTCGACGAGCAGCAGGGCGAAGGGCTCGCCAAAGCGGACGGCCCGCTCGCGCTCCAGCTCGAGCCGCGCGAAGAGCTGCCGCCGGTTCTGCACGCCGGTGAGCGTGTCGGTCTGCGACAGGCGCACCATGGTGAGGTGGAGCCGCACGTTCTCGACGGCCGTCGCCACCTGGCGGGCCGCCGACTCGAGCAGCCGCAGCTCCTCCTCGCCGAAGGCGTCCCGCTCCGGCCGCCCGTAGAGCAGGACGCCGGCGCAGCCGGCCGGGTGGAGGAGGGGGATGGCGACCACCGTGCCGAGCGGGCCGGCCCCGGGGATGGCGCCGGCCGGGGCGTCGTCGGCGCGGGTGAGCCGCTTCGAGGCCAGCGCCTGGCCGGCCAGGCCGGCGCCGTGCACGAGCCGCGTCCCGACGGCGGCGGCGTCCACGCCGGCCGCACCGCGCACCACCAGGTCGCCGGTGGACTCCTCGGCGAGCAGGAGCGCGAAGGAGATGCCGGGCAGCCGCTCCGAGGCGAGCTCCGCCACCCGCTTCGCCAGCTGGTCGAGGTCGAGCGTGGCGGCGAGGGCCTCGGCCAGCCGGTGGAGCAGCTCCAGCTCGCGCACCCGGGCCTCGACCTGGGCCTTGAGGGCCACCTCGCGCTGCATCGAGGCGAGCAGCGTGGCGTCGTCGATGCGCAGCGCGTGCAGGTCGGTGATGGCGGCGAGCGTGGTGTTGAAGGTGCGGGCCAGCTCGGCCAGCTCGTCGTCGCCCGCCACCTCGACCCGGTGCAGGAAGTCGCCCTCCCGCGCCCGGCGCATGGCCGCCGTGAGCTGGCGCAGCGGGTTCTCGAGCAGCACCCGCACCGCCACGGCGTGGATGAGCCCCATCACGCCGGCGAAGACGAGGAGCCCGACCACGGCCACGCCGAAGGTCGGCTCGAGCGACGGGGCGGCGAGCCGCGCCTCGTGGCGCAGCCAGAGGACGCCGGCGAGGGCGACGGCCAGCGAGGGGAGGCCGACGGCGGCGAGCAGCTTCCGGCCGATGGAGCGGTCGATGAGGTGCAGCATGGTCCTCCGGGCGGAGCGGGAGCCTAGCCCCCCGGCGCGCCGCCGGACAAGCGCGGGCTTCCGGCGGGGCGCCCGTTCGCGCTATGCGTGGCGCTCCGATGGAGCTCCTCACGAGCCGCCTCCTCGAAGGCTTCGCCCACGGCTTCACCACCCGGGCCGGCGGCCTCTCGGCGCCGCCCTGGGACGCGCTCAACCTGGGCGACCAGGTGGGCGACGACCCGGCCGCGGTGGCCGGCAACTGGCGCCGGCTCGAGGCGGCCACCGGCCTCGCCTTCGCCCGGGTGCGCCAGGTGCACGGCGCGCGCGTGGTGGAGGCGGCCGGCCCCTCGGCGCCGGTCGAGGAGGCCGACGCCGTCGTCTCGGGGCGCCCCGGCGTCGCCGCCTGCGTGGCGGTGGCCGACTGCGTGCCGGTGCTCCTCGCCGATCCGGTCACCGGGGCGGTGGCCGCCGTCCACGCCGGCTGGCGGGGCACGGTGGTGCTCGCCGCCGCCGAGGGGGCCCGCGCCCTCGCGCGGACCGCTGGGGCGCCGCTCGGCCGGCTCGTCACCGCCATCGGCCCCTCCATCGGCCCCTGCTGCTACGAGGTGTCGGAGGAGCTGGCCGCCCGCTTCGAGGCGGCCTTCGGCCAGGGCGTGGTGGTGCGCGGCGGGCCGGGCGGTCCCCGGCTCGACCTCTGGACGGCCAACGCCCGCGCGCTCGCCGCCGCGGGCGTGGAGCGTGTCGATCGGCTCGACCGCTGCACCGCCTGCGACGCCGCCCGCTTCTTCTCGCACCGGCGCGACGCGGGGCGCACCGGCCGGATGGTGGGATTCATCGCACCGCGACCGATATCGTCGGGCCGGGCCGTTCCTTGACCGCACGCCGATCTCACCTAGAATTTTCCGAGCTTTGACGCCGCTCCGCACAGAGGCCGCGCTCGTCGCGGCGCTCCTCGTCTCCGGCTGCGCCGGCGCGGACGCCGCCTCGCGCCGCGAGCTCGACGCCCTGCGCGCCGACGTGGCCGCCGCCCGCGAGGAGAACCGCCAGCTCGCCCGCAGCGTCGAGTCGCTCCAGGCGCGCCTCGATGCCATGGCCGCGCGGCTCGGCCGGCCGCACCCGCAGGCCGAGGCGCCGTCGCGCCCGGTGGAGCCGGTCGCCGAGCCGGTGGTGGTGCCGGGCGGCCTCGCGGTGGTGCGCGTGGAGCCCCCCTCCACCCGGCGGGCGCCGCCGGTGCCGACGAGCGTCGCCATCGTCGAGCCGGACGGATCGCGGCTCGAGGCGCTGGCCCGCCGCGGCGGGCGCGACCTCGCCTCCGAGGCCGAGGCCGAGCTGCGCGCCGCGCGCAAGCGGGACGGCCTCGCCAGGGCCCACGCGCTCGAGGACTTCGCCGCCCGCTACCCGCGCCACCCGCAGGCCGGCGCGGCGCTGGTGGAGTCGGCCGCCGCCTACGCCGACGCCGGGCGCGAGGAGGCCGGCTGCGCGCTCGTCCGCCGCGTGGTGGAGGAGTACCCGGCCGGCGACGCCGTCAGCGAGGCGCTCTGGCGCGTGGCGCGCTGCGAGCAGCGCGGCGGCCAGACCGAGGCCGAGCGAAGGGTCCTCACCCGCCTCGTCACCGAGTTCCCGAGCACCTCGGCCGCCCGTCGGGCGGGCGAGCGGCTCGCAGCCATCACCGGGCGCAGCGGCGGCGAATCGTCCGCCGGCGGCGCCGCAAGGAGCGGTCCATGATCCGCACGACCAGCCTCGCCCTCGCCGCCCTCCTCCCGATGGCCGCCGCCGCGCAGCTCGGCGCCATCGACGCGGCCAAGGAGGCCGGCCGGAAGTCCGACGCCGGCAACGCCCGCATCGAGAAGGCGGCCGACAAGCAGGTGGAGGCCGGCGAGCAGCGGCCGGCCGGCTCGCGCGGCGCCGGCACGGTCACCCTGGACGGCAAGAAGGTGGAGGGCTCGGCCGCCGCCGCCGACAAGGGGCTCGGCGCGGTGCCGCCGCCCGACACCTACACGGTGCGCCCGGGCGATACGCTCTGGGACCTCTCCGGCCGCTTCCTCAACAACCCCTGGTACTGGCCCAAGGTCTGGTCCTTCAACCCCGAGATCACCAACCCGCACTGGATCGAGCCGGGCAACGTCCTCAAGTTCTACCCGTCGGCCGAGGAGGCGCCGGCGCGCGTGGAGCAGGTGGCGGGCGCCGAGGCGCCGGCCGCGGTCGCCGAGGAGCCGGAGGCCGAGGCGCCGCGCGAGCTCGAGGACTTCTCCAAGGCCGACCTGAAGGCGCCGGCGCCGGTGGAGGAGGAGGAGGCGGTGGCGGTCGCCGGCCCCTACAAGGTGGGCTACGTGGCGCCCAAGACCATCATGGTCCGGCGCGACGCCTTCGTGACCCAGCGCGAGGTGGAGGAGTCGGGCAAGATCGTGGCCGCCTTCGAGGAGAAGCTGATGCTCTCGACCCTCGACCGCGCCTACGCCAACTTCAAGTCGCAGGCCGACCTGGTGCCGGGCGAGACCTACGTCGTCTACAAGACCGAGCGGGCGATCTACCACCCCATCACCAAGGAGATGCTCGGCTACCAGTCGACCATCCTCGGCACCGCCAAGGCGGTGGCGGTGAGCGGCAAGGTGGTGACGGTGATCGTCGGCCAGACGCTCGAGCCGATCGAGCGCGGGGCGCTGCTCGGGCCCTGGACCGAGAAGTTCCTGCGGCCGGTCACGCAGAAGCCGAACGGCCGCGACCTGCAGGGGCGGATCGTCGGCACGCCCATCGACGTGCTCACCATGGCGGGCGAGCACCACGTGGTCTTCATCGACAAGGGCAAGCGCGACGGCGTGGAGGAGGGGAACGTCTTCCGCGTGATCCGCAGCGGCGACATCTACGGCCTGCCCATCGACGCCATCGAGCACGACCCGGAGATGCCGAAGGAGATCGTCGGCGACCTGATGGTCATCGACGTGAAGGAGACCACCTGCTCGGCGCTCGTGACCCGCAGCCTGCGCGAGCTGGTCCTGGGCGACCGGGTCGAGATGCGCGCGGCGGGCGGCGCCGGCGGCAACTAGCGGCCGGTCTCCCAGCGCTCGTCGTCCACGGCGGCCGCCCGGGATCCGGGCGGCCGTCGCCGCACCGCGCTCAGTTGAGCTGCTCGGGGATGACGAGCGGGAACGGGGCGATCTCCGCGTCGAAGCTCCGGCCGTCGTCGCGCACCATCTGGTAGCTGCCGCGCATGGAGCCGTGGGTCGTCCGGAGGACGCAGAAGCTCGTGTACTCGAACGACTCGCCCGGCTCGAGCCGCGGCTGGTGGCCGACGACCCCGTCGCCCCGCACGTCCTCGCGGTGGCCGGTGCCGTCGAGGATGATCCAGTGGCGGGTGAGCAGCCGGGCCGGGGCGGGGCCGACGTTGCGCAGCGTCACGGTGTAGCTGAAGAGCCAGCGCTGCGGGGGCTCCGACTGGTCCGGCCGGTACTGGCCGTGCACCTCGACGCGGATCCCCTCCGTGACGGCGGTGGACATGAGGGCGAGATAACCGGCGCCGCCCGCGGGCGCACGCCAGGCGGGACGGGGGCGCTGCCGGGTGTCAGGGGCGCGGGCGAGCATGGCGCGTGCAGGAGGTCGCGCGACCCCCTCGACCTCGGACCAGGCCCGCCTCATGGACGCCACGACCCTCCGGCCCGGCGACGGCCGCTACCCCGCCGCCCTGGCGCGCCTCCCCGGCGCCCCGGCGACGCTGCGGCTGCGCGGGTCGCTCGGCGCCCCGGCGCGGCGCGTGGCCCTCGTCGGCTCGCGCGACACCGACCGCTACGGCCGCGACACGGCCCGCGGGCTGGCGCGCGGCCTGGCCCGCGCCGGCGTCTCGGT
>DASTGK010000277.1:0-14872 GCA_035719085.1 Anaeromyxobacteraceae bacterium | reverse complement strand
CTTCAGCACCCTCAGGATCTCGGCCGAGACCTCGATGGGCGTGACCGCCCTCTCGCCGCCGGCCACCACCAGCTTCACCACCGCCCCGGCCTCGTCGAAGCGGGAGATGCCGCGGTCCTCGGGGCGGATGTCGCCCGGGCCGCGCCCCATGAAGCGCTTCACCGAGAGGACGGTGTCGACCGGCCGCTCCGGCGCCCGGCGCTTGGCGGCGGCGCCCACCTCGGGCGCGGCGCCGGGGCCGTAGTGGACGGCCGAGGGCAGGAGCGCGCGCCCCTCGTCGACCGTGATCACCTGCGGGCGGTTGCGGCCGTCGACGTAGGCGACGAGCGAGTTGGTGGTGCCGAGGTCGATGCCGATGGCGCGGGCCATGCGTCTCCGGGGTGGGGGGTGGCGGCGGGCGCCCGATCAGCCGGCGCGCTCGGCCTCCGCCACGATGTTGTCATAGTAGCGCGCCCGGGAGAGGCGCCGGGCGATCTCCCAGACCGTCTCGCTGAACCACTCCTGGTCCTCGAAGAACGTCCCCACCTGGCTCTCCAGGGCGGCGAGCCGGCCCCGGGCGCGCTCGGCGATCCCCTGGAGCGCCGCGGCGTCGCCGTCGGCCCGGGCCAGCGCCAGCGCCTCGCGCCACTCGAGCTGCTCCTCCAGGAACTCGGGGTCGTGGAAGGTCTTGCCCTCGCCGAAGACGTCCTGCCCGGCGAGCTTGAGGAGGTAGGCGGCGCGCAGCCGCCAGTCCTTCAGCACGCGGTGGGCGTCGTTGAGCCGGGTGGCGCGCTCCAGCGAGAGGCGCCGCTCGCGCGGCTCGGCCTTGGCGAAGCGGTCCGGGTGGAGCTGGCGCGAGCGCTCGCGGAAGCGCCGCTCCAGCTCCGGCAGGTCGAGGGCGAACTCCCGGGGCAGGTCGAAGAGCGAGTAGTAGTCCTCGGTCCGCCCCACCGGCTGGATGCGACGGCAGGTGGCGCAGAAGGTGGTGCTCTGAACCGTCGGCCCGTTGCAGCTCCAGCAGCTCACACGTTTGCTCTCCGCCCGGGGAAGGGCCTGCCGGGCGGCGGCACGCTACCAGAGGTCCGGGTCAGATGGTGAACGACTCGCCGCAGCCGCAGGCGCTCTTGACGTTGGGGTTCTTGAAGACGAAGCCCACCTGCATGAGCGTCTGCTGCCAGTCGACCACGGTGCCGGCGAGGAACATGGCGCTCTTCGGGTCGACGAAGACGCGGGCGCCGTCGCGCTCGATCACCTGGTCGAAGCGGGAGGGCTCGGCCGCCCAGTCGACGTGGTAGCTGAGCCCGGAGCAGCCGCCGCCCTTGACGCCGAGCCGCAGGCCGCCGGTGGGCGTGCCCTTCTCCGCGGTCATGGCCTTGATGCGCGCCGCCGCCTTCTCGCTGATCTCGATCGCTGCCGCCATGGCGTCCTCCGGTTCCGCCTAGAGCCCGGGCTTCAGCACGCCCGCCGCCGCGCCGCTCGCCTGGGCGGGGGCCGGCGCCGCCGCCTTGGCCGCCCGCTTGCGCTGCCAGTCGGTGACCGCCGCCTTGATGGCGTCCTCGGCCAGCACCGAGCAGTGGATCTTCACCGGCGGCAGGTTGAGCTCCTGGGCCACGTCGGTGTTCTTGATCTGCATGGCCTCGTCCACCGTCTTGCCCTTGACCCACTCGGTGACGAGCGAGGAGGAGGCGATGGCCGAGCCGCAGCCGAAGGTCTTGAACTTGGCGTCCTCGATGACGCCCTGGTCGTTGACCCGGATCTGCAGCTTCATCACGTCGCCGCAGGCCGGCGCGCCGACGAGGCCGGTCCCGACGTCGGCCGCCTCCTTGTCGAGGGAGCCCACGTTGCGCGGGTTCTCGTAGTGGTCGATCACCTTGTCCGAGTACGCCATCTGGTTCCCTTCCTTGCCGGGCCGCCTGATCCTGGATCGAGCCGCGCCGCCGCCGATCGGTTCTCTAATGCGGGTTGACCCACTCCACCCGCGAGAGGTCGACGCCGTCCTTGGCCATCTCGTAGAGCGGGCTCATCTCCCGGAGCTTCTTCACCTTCTCGACGACGAGCCGGATGACGTGGTCGACCTCGGCCTCGGTGTTGAAGCGCCCCAGTCCGAAGCGGATGGAGCTGTGGGCGAGGTCGTCGCCGACGCCCATGGCGCGCAGCACGTAGGAGGGCTCCAGCGAGGCGGAGGTGCAGGCCGAGCCGGAGGAGACGGCCACGTCCTTGATGGCCATCATCATGGCCTCGCCCTCGACGTAGGCGAAGCTCATGTTGAGGTTGCCGGGCAGCCGGTGCTCCAGGCTGCCGTTCACGAAGACCAGGTCGAGCTGCGCCTCGAGCCCCTGGCGCAGCCGCTCGCGCAGCGAGAGCACCCGGGCCGCCTCGGCCTCGCGCTCGGCCAGCGCCAGCTCCGCCGCCTTGCCGAAGCCGACGATGCCGGGGACGTTGAGCGTGCCGGAGCGGAAGCCGCGCTCGTGGCCGCCGCCGTCCATCTGCGTGGTGAGCCGGACGCGCGGCTTGCGCCGCACGTAGAGCGCGCCCACGCCCTTGGGGCCGTACATCTTGTGGGCCGAGAGCGAGGCCAGGTCGACGTTGGCCTGCTCCACGTCGAAGGGGATCTTGCCGACGCCCTGCACCGCGTCGCAGTGGAAGAGGACGCCGGCGGCGCGGGTCACGGCGCCGATGGCCTCGATGGGCTGCACCACGCCGGTCTCGTTGTTGGCGTGCATCACCGAGACGAGCACGGTGTCGGGGCGCAGCGCCGCCTTCACCGCCTCCGGCGTGACGAGGCCGTCCTTGCCGACGCCCAGGATCGTCACCTCGAAGCCGTCGCGCTCCAGCGCGTGGACCGAGTCGAGCACCGCCTTGTGCTCGGTGGCCACGGTGACGAGGTGCTTCCCCTTGGCGACGTTGAAGCGGGCCGCCCCCTTGATGGCCAGGTTGTCCGACTCGGTGGCGCCGCTCGTCCAGACGATCTCCTTGGCCGAGGCGCCGATCAGCTTCGCCACCTGCTCGCGCGCCGCCTCGACCGCCTCCTCGGCGTGCCAGCCGAAGGAGTGACTCTTGGAGGCCGCGTTGCCGAACTCCTCCTTGAAGTACGGCAGCATCGCGTCGAGGACGCGCGGATCGAGGGGCGTGGTCGCGTGGTAATCCATGTAAATCGGAATCTTCATCGCGACCGGGACCTCTCACGCGGTGGGAAGGGAACCGTCGAACGCGGCGTTTTACGTGGACGGTAAGGGTCGAGTATAGGGATTTCTGGCACCCGGTCAAGACGGCCCCGGGCGGCTTTTCCCGAGCCAAACGGCCGTTTTCTGCTTAGTTTCAAGGCAACACGCCATGCGCACTCTCGGTCGAATCGCCCTCGCCCTCGCCGCCTTCGCCGCGGTGGCCTTCCTGCCCGATCTGCTCTCGTCCGGCCCGACCGGCGGCGGGGCGCAGGATCGGCTGCGCGGGCTCTTCGACGCGGCCGGCCCGGCGCTCGCCTTCGGGCTCGCCTTCCTGGGGGGCGTGCTGACGAGCCTCACGCCCTGCGTCTACCCGCTCATCCCGATCACCGTCTCGATCTTCGGTGCCCGCAAGGCGGGCAGCCGCGGCGAGGCGGTGGCCCTCTCGGGGCTCTACGTCCTCGGCATCGGCGCCATGTACACCGCGCTCGGCGTGGCGGCCGCCATGACCGGCAAGGCCTTCGGCGGCGTCATGAGCAACCCGTGGGTGGTGGGCGGCGTGGCGCTGGTCTTCGCCGCCATGGCCGCCTCGATGTTCGGCGCCTTCGAGCTGGCGCTGCCGCAGTCGGTCCAGCAGCGGCTCAGCGCGGTCGGCGGCACGGGGCGCGCCGGGGCCTTCGCCATGGGGCTCGTGGCCGGCGTCATCGCCGCCCCCTGCACCGGCCCGGTGCTCACCTCCATCCTCCTCCTCATCGCCAAGCAGGGCTCGGTGGCGCTCGGCGCCGGGCTCATGCTCGCCTACGCGCTCGGCATGGGGCTCCTCTTCTTCCTCATCGGCGCCTTCTCGGTGTCGCTGCCGAAGAGCGGCGCCTGGATGGAGACGGTCAAGTCGGTCTTCGGCGTGGCGCTGCTCGCCGCCGCGGCCGTCTACCTGAAGGACCTCGTCCCGGCGCTGCGGCCGCTCTTCTCGGCGGCCCGCTCGGCCGCGCTCGTCGCCGGCGGCGCGGCGGCGCTCGGCGTCCTCCTCGGCGCGCTCCACCTCTCCTTCCACGGCCCGGCCGTCGAGCGGGCGCTGAAGGCGCTCGGCGTGGCGCTCCTCGTGGGCGGCGTCGTCTACGCGGCCGGCGCCGCCGGGGCGCGCGAGCGGGCCCGGGCCGCCGAGGGCTTCACCTGGCACCACTCCGAGCCGGAGGCGCTGGCGCTCGCCCGCGCCGAGGGGCGGCCGGTGCTCATCGACTTCTGGGCCGAGTGGTGCACCGCCTGCAAGGAGCTCGACAAGATCGCCTGGGCCGACCCGCGCGTGCAGGCGGCCGCCAGCCGCTTCGTGGCGGTCAAGGCCGACGGCACCGAGAGCACCGACGCCTTCCTGGCGCTCGCCGACAAGTACGGCGTGGTCGGCATGCCGACCGTGATCTTCATCGACTCGAAGGGGCGCGAGGTGCGCGACCGCGTCATCGGCGCCGTCGACGCCGACGAGATGCTGAAGCGGCTCGACGGCGTGGACGAGGCCTGCGGCGGCCCGACCCCGCCCGGCGCGCTGGCCTGCGCCGCGCGCTGGTAGCGGCCCGGCGCCTAGAACACGCGGTAGCCGAGCAGCACCAGCAGCTCCGGCAGGACGCGGCCGGTGCGCATGGGCGCGTCGCCGCCGCCGCCGCGCCAGGCGAGGCCGGCCTTCAGGCCGAGCGAGAGGTCGCCGTAGAGCGGCGCCTCGTAGCCGGCCGAGACCTTGGGCGCCACGAAGAAGCCGCCGCCGTGCCAGGTGGTGATGGTGAAGGGCAGCTCGCCCGCCACCGAGACGAGCCCCTCGCCGGCGCGGGTGGAGAGGAGGAGCGCGGGGGCGAGCTGGATGCCACGGTCGGCCCGGTTGTCGTCGTGGATGAAGCGGCCGCCGAAGTCGAGGTACCAGCCGACGCCGAGCCGGCCGGCCAGCTGCCAGCTCCCGACCGTGGCGACGGGGCGGCGCCAGAAGCCGGAGAGGAGCAGCTCGGTCGTGCTCCAGTCGAGGTCGAGGGCGAGCCCGAGGTCGTCGCGGGTGGTGACGCCCTGGCCGTAGACCACCCCGAGGGTGGAGAAGCCGGCCTGGGCGAGCGCGGCCGAGCCGCCGTGGAGCGGCTCGGCGCCCAGCAGGGAGGGCATGCGGGGCGCCGCCACCACGTCGTCGGCGGGGCCGCCGGCGTCGGCGGCCGGGCCGGCGCCGGTCAGCAGGGCGAGGAGGAGCGCAGCGGCGGTCGAGGTCATGGGCGTGTCCTTCCTGGCGCGCGGATTCTAGCCGCGGACGGTTCCCCAGCCGAACAAACGGCCGCGCCCGGCCCCTCCCGCGAACGTGCCGGTTGACACCCCCGCGCCCCTGCGCTACTTCCGGGGCCCCATCGCCCAGGTGGCGGAACTGGTAGACGCACCAGATTCAGGGTCTGGCGGCCTCAAAACCGTGGAGGTTCGAATCCTCTCCTGGGCACTCGACGCCGGCGCGGGCACACGCCCTCGCCGGCGTCGTTCGTTTCGGCCCCCGGCGCCGGCCGGCGGCGCCCCTTGATCTCCCGCGGCGCATGCATGAGTATGCAGCGTCATGCATACGACCACCGTCGCCGTCGTCGGCGCCTCCGGCTACTCCGGCCTCGAGCTCACCCGCATCCTCTCGCGCCACCCGCGCGTGCGGCTCGCCGCGGTCACCTCCGACCGCTGGGCCGGCGAGAAGGTCGGGGCGCGCCTGCCGCTCGACGGCGAGGTGGGGGCGCTCGGCTACGGGCCGCTCGCCGGCAGCGAGGCGGTCGACGCCGAGCTGGCCTTCCTGGCGACGCCGGCCGAGGTCTCGCTCGAGCTCGCGCCGAAGCTGCTCGCCCGCGGCGTCAAGGTGGTCGACCTCTCGGGCGCCTTCCGGCTCCTCGACCCGGCCGCCTACCCGCCCTGGTACGGCTTCGAGCACACCGCGGTCCCGCTCCTCGCCGAGGCGCGCTACGGCCTGCCGGAGCTGGCGCGCGACCGGCTCGCCGGGGCGCGTCTCGTCACCAACCCGGGGTGCTACGCCACCGCCATCGCGCTGGCGCTGTCACCGCTCCTCCGCGCCGGCCTCGCCTCGGCCGAGGGCGTGGCCGTCACCGGCCTCTCCGGCGTCTCCGGCGCCGGGCGCAAGGCGAGCGAGGACTACGGCTTCTGCGAGGTGGACGAGGACCTGCGCGCCTACCGGCTCGGCAAGCACCAGCACGTCCCCGAGATCGAGCAGACGGTGGCCCGGTACGCCGGGGCCTGCGGCCCCATCTCCTTCACGCCGGTGCTGGTCCCGCTGCGCCGCGGCATCCTCGCCTCCTGCGTCCTGCGCGTGAAGCCGGGCGCCTCGGCGGCCGACCTGCAGGCGGCGCTCGCCGCGGCCTACGCCGGCGAGCCGTTCGTCAAGGTGCTCCCCGCCGACAAGGTGCAGGTGAAGGACGTCGTCCGCACCAACCGCTGCCACGTCGGCGTGGCGCTCGACGCCCGGGCCGGCGTGGCCGTCGTCACCTCGGCCATCGACAACCTGGTGAAGGGCGCGGCCGGCCAGGCGGTGCAGGCCATGAACGCCGCCCTGGGCTGGCCGGAGACGGCCGCCCTCGACCTCCTCGGAGGGTGACCGTGCGCATCCCCAAGGGCTTCCGGTTCGGCGGCGTGGCGGCGGGGCTCAAGCCCTCGCGCCGCGACGTGGCGCTCCTCGTCTCGGATCACCCGGCCGCGGCGGCCGGCGTCTTCACCGTGAACCGCGCCGCGGCGGCGCCGGTGCAGGACGGGCGCGGGCGCGTGCCGGCCGAGGGGATGCGCGCCATCCTCGCCAACTCGGGCAACGCCAACGCGCTCACCGGCCCGGCCGGCCTGGAGGACGTGGCCGCGCTGCGCGCCGGGGTGGCCTCGGCGCTCGGGGTGCAGAAGCGGGCGGTGCTCACCGCCTCGACCGGCGTCATCGGCGTGCGGCTCCCGGCGCAGAAGGTGCTCGACGCGCTGCCGGCCCTGGTGGCCCAGCTCGGCGACCACGCCGACCTGGCCGCCGAGGCCATCATGACCACCGACACCCGCCCCAAGCTCGCCTCGCGCGAGGTGACGCTGGGCGGCAAGGCGGCGGTCATCTCCTGCGTCTGCAAGGGCTCCGGGATGCTGGCGCCGCAGCTCGCCACCACGCTCGCGCTCGTGGCGACCGACGCCGCCATCACGCCGAAGGCGCTGCAGGACGTCCTCACCCGGGCCGTCCACGGCACCTTCAACATGCTCACGGTCGACGGCGACATGTCGACCAACGACACGGTGCTGGTGCTGGCGAACGGCCTCGCCGGCAACCCGCGCATCGCCGAGCCGGGGCCGGACCTCGCCACCTTCGAGGCGGCGCTCACCGACCTCTTCGGCGAGATGGCCCGGGCCATGGCGGCCGACGGCGAGGGGGCGACGCGGATGGTGGAGGTGGTGGTCCGCGGCGCGCCGAGCGAGATCTCGGCCCGCGACGTGGCCCGCGCCATCGCCCACTCGCCCCTCGTGAAGGCCTCGCTCTTCGGCGCCGACCCGAACTGGGGGCGGGTGCTCGCCACGGTGGGGAGCCGCGCCGGCTCGCAGGGCTGGCCCATCGACCCGCAGCGGGCGCGCGTCAGCCTGCAGGGGGTGGTGGTCTTCGAGCGGGGGGCGCCGGCCGACGTCGACCTGGAGGCGCTGCGGACCAAGCTGCGCGAGGCGCGCGTCGACGTGCTGGTGGAGCTGGCCGACGGCGAGGCCGCCGCCACCGCCTGGGGCTGCGACCTCTCCTACGACTACGTCAAGATCAACGCCGACTACACCTCGATGATCGTCCAGAAGCCGGACGGGATGATGGCCAAGGACGAGAAGGTGGCCAACTACAGCCCGACCTTCAAGCGGACGCTGCTCGTCGAGGCGCTCAAGTACATCGCCCAGTTCTCCGGGCAGGTGGCGGTGCTCAAGTACGGCGGCGCCGCCATGGTGAAGCAGAGCCTCAAGGAGGCCTTCGCCGAGGACGTGGCGCTGCTCCGGCGCGTCGGCCTGAAGCCGGTGGTGGTCCACGGCGGCGCCCCCGAGATCACCCGCACGCTCGAGAAGCTGGGCGAGCGCTCCGAGTTCTTCGAGGGGATGCGCATCACCGACGCCTCCAGCCTCCCGGTGGTGGAGATGGTCCTCACCGGCAAGGTGAACCAGGAGCTGGTGGCCATGCTCAACGCCCGCAACGCCAACGCGGTCGGGCTCTCGGGCAAGGACGGGCGGCTGCTGCGGGCCGAGAAGCGCGGCCTGGAGGGCGGCGTCGACCTCGGCTACGTCGGGCGCGTCCTCGAGGTGAACCGCGACTTCCTGCGGATGCTCCTCGACCAGGGGTACGTGCCGGTCATCTCGCCCATCGGGCTCGCCGACGACGGCACCGGCCTCTCCATCAACGCCGACGACGTGGCGGCGTCGGTGGCCTCGGCGCTCGGCGCCACCAAGCTCATCTACCTCACCGACGTGGCCGGCGTGCTCGAGTCGTCGCCCGACGGCGAGCTGGTGCGCCAGCTCACCTCGGCCGACCTGACCCGGCGCATCGCGGCCGGCGCCATCACCGGCGGCATGCGCTGGAAGGCGCTCGCCATCCAGGCGGCGCTCGAGGGCGGGGTGGAGCGGGTGCACGTCCTCGACGGCCGCCAGCCCCACACCGTCATCGCCGAGCTCTTCACCGACCGCGGCGTCGGCTCCCTGGTGACGCGATGACGCTCGCCGACCGCCGCCGCGACGCCGTCGCCCGCATCCTGCGCGCCCGCCGCATCGGCACGCAGGAGGAGCTGCTCGAGGCCCTGGCGGGCGAGGGCTTCCAGGCCACCCAGGCCACCCTGTCGCGCGACCTGGCCCGCCTCGGCGCCCGGCGCGTCTCGCGCCCCGACGGCGCCTTCTACGAGGCGGACGGCCCGCCGCCCGAGGAGGGGAAGGCGGCGCTGCGCGGCCTCGTGGCCACGGTCGACACCAACGCCTCCCTGGTGGTGATCCGCACCGCCCCCGGCGCCGCCTCGGCGGTGGCCCGCGCCATCGACGACGCCCGGCTGCCCGAGGTGCTCGGCACCATCGCCGGCGACGACACCATCTTCGTGGCCCCGGCCGGCGATCTGAAGCCGCGGCGGCTGGCCGCCCACCTGACCGGCCTGCTCGGCGTGGAGTGAAACCAATATCTTGGCTCCCTCTCCCCCCTCGGGGGAGAGGGCCGGGGTGAGGGGGCTGCCAGCAACGCCAAGAGCGCCTCGCCGTGCGGTGAGCCTGCGGTGAGGGGGCTGCCAGCAACGCCAGGAGCGCCTCGCCGTGCGGTGAGGCCTGTGGCCGGTGCTACACTGGCGAGCTTCCCCCCGCCGGAGGCCGCGTGCCCCACAAGACCGACGACGTCCGCATCAAGGCGATCCACGAGCTGACGCCCCCGGCGCACCTGCTCCGCGAGTTCCCCTGCACCGACGCGGCCGCGAGCACGGTCCACGCGTCGCGCGAGGCGATCCACCGCGTGCTCCACGGCATGGACGACCGGCTGGTGGTGGTGGTCGGCCCCTGCTCCATCCACGACGTGGCGGCGGCCAAGGAGTACGCCGGCCGGCTCGCCGGGGAGCGGCGGCGGCTCTCGGCCGACCTCGAGCTCGTCATGCGCGTCTACTTCGAGAAGCCGCGCACCACCGTCGGCTGGAAGGGGCTCATCAACGACCCGGGGCTCGACGGCAGCTTCGACATCAACCGCGGCCTGCGCCTCGCCCGCGCCCTCCTGCTCGACGTGGCCGAGCTGGGGCTGCCGGCCGGCTGCGAGTACCTCGACATGATCACGCCGCAGTACCTGGCCGACCTGGTGGCCTGGGGCGCCATCGGCGCGCGCACCACCGAGAGCCAGGTGCACCGCGAGCTCGCCTCCGGCCTCTCCTGCCCGGTCGGCTTCAAGAACGGCACCGACGGCAACGTCAAGATCGCCATCGACGCCATCAAGGCGGCGCAGCAGCCGCACCACTTCCTCTCGGTGACCAAGGGCGGCCACTCGGCCATCGTCGCCACCAACGGCAACGAGGACTGCCACGTCATCCTGCGCGGCGGCAAGGCGCCCAACCACGACGCCGCCAGCGTCGAGGCGGCCTGCCAGGCCATCGCCCGCACCGGGCTGGCGCAGCGGCTCATGATCGACGCCAGCCACGCCAACGCGTCCAAGAAGCCGGAGAATCAGGTGCCGGTCTGCGAGGACGTGGCGCGCCAGGTGGCCGGCGGCGACGACCGGATCATCGGCGTCATGATCGAGAGCCACCTCGTCGCCGGCCGCCAGGACCTGGTGCCCGGCCAGCCGCTCGCCTACGGCCAGAGCATCACCGACGGCTGCCTCGGCTGGGAGGAGACGGTGAAGGTGCTCGACGGGCTCGCGGCGGCGGTGCGCCAGCGCCGGCTGGCCGGCGAGGAGAAGGCGGAGCAGGCCCCGGGGCCCTGACGGGCGAGGCGAGGCCAGCTAGGCCCCGGCGACGCGCTTCCACTCCGCGTTGGAGCGGAGCACGCAGTCCTCGATGGCCAGGCCGTCGAAGTAGTTGCCGGTGACGGCGAGCCGCGTGCCGGCCAGGCAGCGGTCGATCTCGGCCACGATCTCGGCGTGGCCGAGGGCGGGGGAGGGGAGCGAGATCTTCTTCTCCGCCAGGTGGAGCAGGTCGGCCTCGGCGACGCGCAGCACCTCGGTCACCCGCCGCAGCCGCTCGCCGCGCGTCAGGCCCGGCTTGAAGTGGAAGGCGAAGCCGCGGAAGCGCGGGTCGGGGAACGGGTCGCGGGTGACGCAGGAGTGGAAGGTGTCGTCCACCGGCACCAGGAAGGCGCACTCCGGCATCCAGGCCTTCTCGCGCGGCAGCGCCACGCCCACGCTCTCCACCGTCACCGTCTTCACCCGGGCCACCTGGCCGGCCACCTCCGGGAAGTCGTCGCGCAGCAGCGGCCCCGCCGCGTCGGGCGGCACCGCCAGCGCGGCCACGTCGGCCTCGAGGGTGCGGCCGTCGGCGGTGGTGACGGCGAAGCCGGCCCCGCGCCGCGACACCGCCTTCACCTCGACGCCCTGCTCCACGGTGACGCCCGGCGTGCGGGCGGCCGCGTCGCAGACCACCTGCAGGCCGCCGTCGAAGCCGAAGGAGCGGATGAAGTCGGCGCGGCGCGGCCGCTTCTTGAAGAGCGAGCCCGGCCCCTCGAGCGGGAAGCCGTCGGCGCGCTGCGACGGGACGGCGGCCAGGAACGGCCCGAGCACGCGGTCGTAGTTCCGCCGGCCGAGCAGGCGCGAGTAGTACGAGTAGACCGTCTGCCCGGCCTTGGGGGCGAAGATCCCGGCGGGGAAGTGGACCGCCGCCTCGAGCCAGTTGAGCTGCAGCAGCACCTTGGGCGGCGTGAGCCAGCGGGCCACGCCGTCGCGCAGGAGGCCGAAGCGGCCGCGCGCCGGGCCGCGCTCCACCACCTTGCCGGCCACGCCGCTGCCCACCACCACGTCGAGGAAGGCGCCGTAGCTGTTGTAGGTGGTGTGCGCGCCGAGCTCGAACCAGAAGCCGTCCCGGGTCCGCTCCGAGTGGAGGCAGCCGCCCACCCGCTGCTCCCGCTCCAGCACCAGCACCCGCCGCCCCTGCTGCGCCGCCCGCCAGGCCAGCGAGAGCCCGCTGATGCCGCCACCCACCACCACCACGTCGTACCGGTCCGTCACCGCAGCAGCTCCCGTTCCGCGCCGATGGAGCCGGCGCCGGGCGAAGCCTCGCACGGGGCCGGGCGGTGCGCCAGCGGCGGCGCGCCGCATCCGGGCCGGGTCCGAAGGGGCCTGGCGCGGAAGCCTTCCCCGCCCGCTCCGACCCTGCCTAGAATGCCGCCATGCGCCTCCGCCTCGGCTTCCTCGGGCTCGGCACCATGGGCGAGCCCCTCGCGAACAACCTCCGCAAGGCCGGCCACGAGCTCACCGTCTGGAACCGAACGAAAGCCAGGACCGAGCACCTGGTGCAGAAGGGCGCCGCGCTCGCCGCCACGCCCAGGGAGTGCGCCGCCGGGCGCGACGCCGTCTTCGTCTGCGTCGCCGACGAGAAGGCGCTCGAGGCGGTGCTGGAGGGCGCCGACGGGATCCTGGCCGGGCTGCGCGAGGGCGACGTGCTCGTGGACCTCGGCACGTCCGGCACCCGCGCGGCCCGCAGCGTCGCCGAGCGCGCCGCCAGGCGCGGCGCCCGGTACGTGGCCGCCCCGCTGCTCGGGTCGAAGGCCGCGGCCGAGAAGGCGCAGGTGGTCATCGTCGCCGGCGGGCCCGGCGAGGCGCGCGAGCGGGTGCGGCCGGCCCTCCACGCCATCTCGGCCCGGCTCTTCGAGCTCGACTCGGCGGTCCAGGCGGCGCTCCTGAAGCTCTGCGTGAACGCCGTCGGCGCCGCCATGATCACCGGCTTCGGCGAGGCCCTGGCGCTCGGCGCCTCGGGCGGCCTCGAGGCCGGCAAGGTGCTGGAGGTGCTGCAGGCCTCCACCTTCCACTCGCCGCTCTACCTGATGAAGGGCGAGCTCATCCAGGCGCGCGACTACGAGCCGCGCTTCGCCGTCACGCTCGCCGAGAAGGACCAGCGGCTGGCGCAGGAGGCGGCGGCCGACCAGGGGGCGCGCCTCCCGGTGAACGAGGCGGTCCGCGCGCTCCTCGCCGAGACGGTGAAGAGCGGCCGCGGCGACAAGGACCTGGCGGCGGTGGCCGACCTGCTGCTGGAGTGGGCCGGGGCGAAGCGGTAGCGAGGGTGCCCGCGGGGCCGGGGCGGCCGGGCCGTCAGGCGCTCGCCAGCGCCTCGCCCACCTGCCGGATCAGCTCGTCGAGGTGGAAGGGCTTCTTCACGAAGCCGGCCGCCGGGCCGTGCTCGGCCGTCTCGCGCGCCACCTGCTCCTGCGGCGTGGCCGAGACCCAGAGCACCTTGGGGCAGCGCTCGCCGAGCGACTCCCGCAGCTCGCGGAAGAGGGTGGCGCCGTCCATGCCCGGCATCCGGTAGTCGAGGAGCGCCAGGTCGGGCGGCTGCCGCCGGGCCATGGCGAGCGCCTCCACGGCGTCGGAGGTGCTCACGGCGAGGTGCCCCATCCGGCGCACCGCCAGCTCGAGCGCGCGCCGCACGATGTCGGTGTCGTCCACGATGAGCACGCGCGCCACGGGCGACCTCCTCTCCCCGTGCGGAAACACTGCGCGTGGCGTGCCGGGCCGATCACCCCGGCTTCCGGGCCCTTGCGCTGACGAGCGGCCGACCCCTGGGTCAGCCGTACCGGGCCAGGGTGCGGCGGACTGCCTCGGCGAAGTGGCGCCGGGCCGAGGGCGGGGCCACCACCTCGGCGCTCCCCCCGAAGGAGAGGGCGAACCGGGTGGCCCACTCCTCCGAGACCCCCTTCACCTCCACCACCGCGCCGCCGTCGGGCGTCCGCTTCACCAGCTCGAGGCCGCCGGGCCGGGCGAGCGCCCAGGCGGCGGCCACCGGGCCGAGCCGCACCCGCACCGGCTCCCCCTCCGGCTCGGAGAAGAGCCGGGCGCGCGCCAGCTCGGCGTCGCTCGGCGCCTCGAAGCGCTGGTCGGTGACGGCGCACTCGCGGATCCGGTCGAGCCGGAAGGCGAGCGCCTTCCCCCGCGTCGCGTCGTGGCCGTAGAGGTACCAGTGGCCGAGCCGCTGGGCGAGCGTGTAGGGGTTGACGGTCCGCTCCCGCTCCTCGGCCGACGAGGCCGACTGGTAGAGGAGCCGCACCGCCCGCCGCTCGGCGATGGCCCGCTGCAGCCGGCCCAGCACCGAGTCGCGCGCCGGCGGGGCGCCGGCGTAGAGCCGCCCCACCAGCTCGTCGAAGGAGGCGCGCCGGTCGCGCGGCACCGAGTCGCGCAGCGCCTTGACCGCGCGCTCGCGCCCCTCGCCGCCGAGGGCCTGGGCCGCCGCCGCCAGCGCCGCCGCCTCGCTCTCGGTGAAGCGGGGCGGGCGCGAGAAGCTCTGGTGGAGCGCCACGTGCACCCGGTCGCCCTCGACGTAGAGGTCGAGGAAGTCGTCCGGCGCGAAGGGCGGGGAGCCGACGCCGAGCAGGAAGTCGAGGTCCTCGAGCAGCTCCTTCTCGTCGACGCCGCAGCGGCGCGCCAGGTCCTTCACGTGGATGCCCGGGTGGCGCACCGCGTAGGGCACGAGGAAGAGGACCCGGCGCAGCCGATCCCGGGGGTCCTTCCTGGCGGGGGGGCCCTCGCTCCGCGGGGGCTTCGTCGCGGCACGGCTCGCCTTCGCGGCCGCACCGGGGCGGCGGGCGGCGGTCACGGCAGCTCCTCCGCGAGGGCCGACAGGGCGTCCCTCGCCCGCTGGCGCAGGTCCTTCGGCGCGAGGATCTCGGCGCGGTCGGCGAAGCCGAGGACGTGGCGGAGCAGCCCCTCGGCGTTCGTCGCGTCCACCTCGACCACGGCGCCGCCCCCCTCCTCCTTCACCCGGGCGCGGCCGCCGAAGGAGGCGAGCACCTCGGCGGACATGGGCGGATGGAGCCGGACCCGGCAGCGCACCGGCGGGTGGTGGGCGTACTCCCAGGTCTCCCGGAGGGCGTGCTCCGCGAGGGAGACGTCCTTGCGCGGCTGGAAGTCCGGCGTGCGGGGCGCCGCGGGGTTCACCACGAGCGACTCGATCCGCGCCACGTGGAAGGTCCGGATCGCCTTGCGCCACAGGCAGTAGCCGACCACGTACCAGGCCCCGCCCTGCTGGAAGAGCCCGTACGGCTCGACGTCGCGCTCGGTCCGCTCCCGGCGCTCGGCGCCGAGGTAG
>DASTGK010000276.1:0-2768 GCA_035719085.1 Anaeromyxobacteraceae bacterium | reverse complement strand
GGTTCTGAGGATGGAAGCCGATCACCCTCGGCTGGTGAACGATTGCGAGCCTCGCCAGCACGGCGCGTTGGACGGCGGCATGAACCTCGGACGCGCTCAGCCCCAGCGCCGCCGCGATCTGCGGGTACGACCAGACCGCATTGCCTCGGACCGCGAGCTTCAGGAGGACGAGGACGTCCTGCGGCTTGAGCTGGGGCGCCTTCGGCAGCACCAGTGTAGGCTATTCGCGAATCGCGAATCGCGCAAGCCACGCGCGAGTTGCAGCGGGCTACTCCTCCCTCTCCCCCCTCGGGGGAGAGGGCAGGGTGAGGGGGCAGGACCCCCGGTAGATCGAGGACGCCTCCTACAGCTTGTTCGGCCCCGGCTCCTCCGACTGCAGGCCGGCCGGGTGGTCCTCGAGCTTCTGCTTGCGGGCCTGCTCCTGGAACCACTCGAGCGGCCGCTCCGTCTGGTCCTTGAAGGTCTGGAGCGCGGCGTCGCGCTGGCGGGCGGCGTCCTCGTCCCCCTGCGAGAGCAGGATCTCGTCCACCACCTGGGGGCAGGAGGCGACCGAGCCGGGGCGTGCCTCGATCTCCTCGCGCACGCTCGGCTTGGCCGGCGGCGCCTTGGCCGTGAGCATCTTCAGGTCGATCGAGAAGTTCACGTACTGCTCGAGCATGCGGAAGACGGGCGAGTCGCCCATGCCGCCGAGCGGCCTCTCCTCGTCCGGCAGCGGCGAGACCTTGCCGTTCTCCAGCTTGGCGCGCCCCACCATCTCGCAGCCGCGCCCGTCGTCGGTGGTGTAGCCGAGGTTGTCGGTCAGCACCGCCAGCACCGTCGGCACGTTGGCGAGGTCCCAGTGAGCCAGCAGCCCCACCTTTCCGTCGGGCAGCGGCTTCAGCGTGTCGATGTCCAGGGCCAGCACGCGCGACCAGGGCGGCACCGGGCGGGTGCGCTGGCGCGGCGGGAGCCCCTTCACGTGGCGGCGCAGGGCGTCGTCGAAGAGGTTGGTGGCCGTCTCGGCCTCGCCGAGCACGTTGACGCAGTGGGTCTCCGGGACGTCCAGGATCTCCTTCACCATCCCGAAGTAGTCCTCGCGGCTCACCGGGCCGAAGCGGCCGCGGTAGCCGCCGCCGTCGCAGACGCGGCTGCCGGGCGGCAGCTTGAAGGTGAACTTCTTCCGGCGGCAGGCCTGGAAGAAGTAGACGTAGGCCGACGTGGCGCCGATGAGCGCCACCGGCACGCCGGACGCCTCGGCCTCGCGCAGCGCCTTGAGCAGCCCGTTCACGTCGATGCCGGTGCGGGTCAAGAGGAACTGGCTGTCCGGCGTGCCGAAGTGGGTGCGGGTCTGCTCCATGCCGATGGCCATGCCCATCGACGGCGCCATCTCCGGGCTGGGCGCCAGGATGAGCACGCGGCAGCGCCGGCCGGGATCGAAGTCCGGGAAGAGGTAGGAGCCGGTCATCCGCTTGTTGGCGCCGAAGACCAGCTTCTTGCCGTCCTCGTCGCGGAAGATGCGGCCGCGCTGCGTCAGGCTGGTGGTGCCGCCGGTGAGGCAGCCGAGCACCGCGTTCTCGAGCGGGAACGACGTCACCAGGTGCGTCTTGAAGACGTCGTTGTAGACCATGGGGACGTCCTGCCAGCGCGACACGTCGCCGGGGCGGACCTTCTTGGCGTCGCAGAACTCGCGGAAGATCGGGTTCACCTCGTAGTGCAGGGCGAACATCCGCAGGCAGCTGCCGTTGAAGTCCGGCACCTCGGCGTCGACGCCGGCCTCGATGTAGCCGAGCACCTCCTCGGTGAGGCGGCGGCGCTCCAGGGCCGCGCCGGGCGCGGCGGGATCAACGGGCGTGGTCGACATCGTGCGGTTCTCCTCGGGCCGGCGGGGGCGCGGTCCGGTGGGGCTCAGGCGTGGCGTAGCCACGCCGGCGAAAAATACCACCGCTCCGACCGCTGGGGACAGGGCGGGGCCGTAAACGGACGGTGACGGATCTGCCCGAAAATCGGGCAGCGACGCTCAGGAGAGCACGAGCGCCATCTGGTAGGCGGTGCCCGCCGCGAAGACGATGCCGAGCAGCGCGTGCTTCACCTTGAGGAGCTTGATCCGGTCGCGCTCCACGTCGCCGGTCCAGCCGAAGACCTTCCAGGTGATCATGCGCACCACGCCGGTGGCGACGATGACGGCGAGGCTGATCCAGGTGAGGGCGAGGAACTGCCGCTCCAGCCCGGGCACGAGGCCGGCGGCGGGGGCCCAGGACGGCTGGCGCGTCTCGCGGTGGAGCAGGGTGAGCAGCACCAGCGTCCCGATCCACGTCCCGGTGGCCACGTCGTGGATGAAGGCGTTGAAGATGGTCAGCTTCTCGCGCATGGCGGGGCAGGGTAGCACGCGGGCCGGCCGGGGGCGCCGGCCGCGCTGACCCCAATGGGGTATGTCACGTTGGGTGACGGTGTGGCATCACCACCAGTCACTCACTCACGGTGACGAGGTCCCACATGGTTACCCGCTCCGCCCCGGCGCCCGCCGGCGCACCCTCCCTCCGCCACCTGCCGGCCTGCGTCGAGGACGCGCAGGCGGCGGCCCTGCAGCGCGACGATGGCCCGCCCGACCCGACCGCCTTCGCCGCGCTCGAGAAGCGGCTCGCGGCCGCCGGGAAGCGGCTGCCCTGCCGTTGATCACCGGCCACGAATTCTGGGGCGTCATCGAGCAGACCGGCCGCAACGTTACGGCTCTAAAACCCGGCGACAGGGTTGCTGTAGATATTTGCCTGGCCTGCGGCACCTGCTATTAC
>DASTGK010000275.1:0-29938 GCA_035719085.1 Anaeromyxobacteraceae bacterium | reverse complement strand
GGGCGCGAGGTGGGCGAGCACCGCTGGGCGGCGCGCGCGGCGCGGCTCGCCTGGCTGGAGAGGTACGATCCGCGCAGCCGCTCCGGCGTGCTGGGGCTCGGCGGCCCCGGCGCCGCGACGAGGACCTTCGGCGCGCACGTCACCGACTTCGAGCTCTCGGCCGACGGCGACCGGGTGGCCTTCCTGCGCCACACCACCGATCGCGGCTACTCGGTCGACCTGGAGCTGGCCGGCGCGGCCGACGCCGAGGGCGCCGCGCCGCGCAAGGTGGCGCGCGGGGTCTTCGGGTTCGCCTTCTCCCCGGACGGCCGCTGGCTCTACTACCGGACGCGCTGCGTGCGGAACGCCGAGGCCTGCGACCTGGAGCGGGTGGCGACCGCCGACCCGGCGGCGCCGCCGGCCGAGCTGGCCAAGGGCGTGAAGAGCTTCGAGTTCGACCCGCGCGACCCGGAGCGGCTGCTCCTCACCTTCCAGCGCGCCGACCTGGTGGCGCTCGACGTGGCCGTCTGGGAGGGGGGCGCCCTGCGGGCGGTGGACCAGGCGGCGCTGCCGGGCAGCGTCCGCTTCCTCGGCCCGGACTCGCGGCGGCTCGCCTACGCGGTGGTCCACCCGAAGCGGGCCGGCGTCTACGTGGCCGACCTGGCGGCCCCGCCCCCGGCGCGCTGACGGCCCGGCGCCCGATTCTTGACAGGGGGGAGGCGGACGCCGACGCTTGGCGCATGCCCCTGTTCCGGCGAGCCGACGGCGACCTCGTGCGCGACGAGGCGCCGGTGCGCCGGATCATGCCGTACCTGATGCGGGGCCGGAACGAGAGCGCCGTCTACCACGAGTCGATCTACCGGATCGCCGCGGCGCGCGCCTGGCTCAAGGCCTACAACCGGACCCACCCGCACCGGGCCACGCTCTTCCACCTGCTGGCCTACGCCGTCGGCGTGGCGCTCCACCGCAAGCCGCGGCTCAACCGCTTCGTGAGCGGCGGCCGGCTCTACCAGCGGCGCGGCGTGCAGCTCTCCTTCGTGGCCAAGCGCGAGATGACCGAGACCGGCGCCGACGCCACCGTGAAGCTGGAGGTGCCGGCGGCCGAGCCCTTCAGCGCCTTCTCGGCGCGGCTGGCGCACGACGTGGAGCAGGCCCGCACCACCGACCGCGCCGTCGACCGCGAGGTGGCGCTCGTGCTCCTCCTGCCCGGGCCGCTCGTCGCCGCCGCCGTGGCGCTGGTGCGGGCGCTCGACCGGTGGAACCTGCTGCCGGCCTTCATGACGCGCGACGACCCGATGTACGCGAGCCTCTTCCTCGCCAACCTCGGCTCGGCCGGCGTCTCCGACGCCTGGCACCACCTCTTCGAGTACGGCACCGTCTCCATCTTCGGCGCCATGTCGGCGCCGCGCCGCACCGTCTTCGCCGGGCGCGGCGGGGCCGAGGTGGAGGAGGCGCTCGGCGTCCGCTGGACCTTCGACGAGCGGATCGACGACGCCTTCTCCTCGTCGCGGGCGCTCGCCATCGTGCAGCGGATCATGGAGGACCCGGCGCGCCACCTCGGGCCGCCTGAGGGGGAGGCGCCGGCGTGGCGGCCGTCGGTCGGCGTGGTCGCCGATCCATGAGGCCCTCCGAGCGGCTCACCGCGCTCGCCCTGCTGCTCCTCTCCGCGGTCACGGCCGCCTCCGGCGCGGCCGGGGCGGGGCCGCGGCTCGCGGCGCTGGCCGCCCTGCTGGCCGCGGTGCTGGGGCTGGCGCGCACCGGGGCGCGGGCCGGCCCGCTCGGCCTCCAGCGCGACTTCGCGCCGGGGGTGGTGGTGGCCGCCTTCCTCCTGCTGCAGCCGGTCATCGAGGCGCTCAACCCGCGCCGCTACGACGCCACCTTCGCCGCCCTCGACGCCCGCTGGCTCGACGGGCTGGCGGCCGCCTGGCGCGGCCTGTTCGGCCGGCCGGCGCCCCTCACCGACCTGCTCTACGCCGCCTACGCCAGCTTCTACCTCCTGCCGCTCTCGGTGGCGGCGGCGGCCCGGCTGCGCCGCGGGCCGGAGGCCTTCGAGCAGGTGGCCTTCGCGGTGCTCCTCGGCTTCTACCTCTCCTACGCCGGCTACTTCCTGTGGCCCACCTCGGGGCCGCGGGTGCCGGCCGGGGAGGAGGCGGCGCGGCTCGGCGGCGGCGCGCTCTCGGCGCTGGTGCGCGCCTTCCTGCGCGGGGCCGAGGCGACCACGCTCGACGCCTTCCCGAGCGGCCACACCGCGCTGGCGCTGGTGCCGGCCGCGCTCGGGACGCGCCTCTTCCCGCGCTGGGGCGCGGCGCTCTGGGGCTGGGCGGCGGCGGTGATCGTCGCCACCGTCTACATCTCGGCCCACTACGTGGTGGACGTGGTGGCGGGCGCGCTGCTCGCCCTCCTGACGCTCCTCGCCGCCCCGGCGGTGTCGCGGGCGCTCGGCGCCGGGCGGCGGGTCGCGTAGCCGGCCGAAAGCTCGCCGCCGGCCCGGGGCGGTGCTACCGATCCGGCATGGCCGTCGACGTCGCCGCCCTCGCGCCGGAGCTGCAGCGGTTCGAGGCGCACCTGCGGAACGAGAAGCGGGCCTCGCCCCACACGCTCAAGGCCTACCTCGGCGACCTGGCGCAGTACGCCGAGCACCTCGCGGCCCAGGGGCAGGGGATCGTCCCCTCGTCGCCGCTGCTGGTGCGCGGCTTCCTGGCGCGCGCCGCCGGCGAGGCCGGGGCGGTGAGCCTGGGGCGCAAGCTCTCCGCCATCCGCTCGCTCTACCGGTTCCTGGTGAAGGAGGGGCTGGCGCCCGGCAACCCGGCGCGCGCGGTGTCGAGCCCCAAGCGGCCGAAGCGGCTGCCGGAGGTGCTGCCCGAGGCGGAGGTGGCGGCGCTGGTGGAGGCGCCGGCCGCGCTGGCCGGGCCGCTGGCGCTGCGCGACCGCGCCTACCTGGAGCTGCTCTACGCGAGCGGGCTGCGCGTGTCGGAGCTTACGGGGCTCGACGTGGGCGGCGTCGACCTGGCGCAGGGGCTGGTGCGGGTGCTCGGCAAGCGGCGCAAGGAGCGGATCGTGCCGGTCGGGAAGACCGCCTGCCAGGCCATCGCGCGCTATCTCGACGAGGCGCGGCCGGTGCTGGCCGCCGGCCCGGACTTCGCGCGGGCCGGCCACGCGCTCTTCCTCAACTTCCGCGGCGGCCGGCTCACCAGCCGCTCGGTGGCGCGCCTGCTGGAGAAGTGGGTGAGGGAGGCCGGGCTGCCCAGGCACGTGCACCCGCACGTGCTGCGCCACTGCTTCGCCACCCACCTGCTCGGCAACGGCGCCGACCTGCGCGGCATCCAGGAGCTGCTCGGCCACGCGTCGCTCTCGACGACGCAGCGCTACACGCACCTCGACTGGAAGCGGCTGGCGGCGGTCTACGACGAGGCCCACCCGCGGGCCAAGTCCGACCGGACGTAGCGACGGCTTCCGCGTTGCCCGTGGCGCGGTCCCGCGCTACGCATCAGCCATGGACTCCATGCACGGGACGACGATCCTCTGCGTCCGCCGCGAGGGGCGGGTGGTGGTGGCGGGCGACGGCCAGGTGACCCTCGGCACCACCGTCATGAAGGGCACGGCGCGCAAGGTGCGGCGCCTCGGCGAGGGGCAGGTGCTCGCGGGCTTCGCCGGCGCCACCGCCGACGCCTTCCAGCTCTTCGAGCTCTTCGAGAAGAAGCTGAAGGAGCACGCCCGCTCGCTGCCGCGCGCCGCCGTGGAGCTGGCCAAGCAGTGGCGCACCGACCGGCTGCTGCGCCGCCTCGAGGCGCTCCTGGTCGTGGCCGACGCCGAGCACACGCTCGTCCTCTCCGGCTCGGGCGACGTCATCGAGCCGGACCCGGTGCCGGGGGTGCCGGGCGCCGGCGCGGCGGCCGTCGGCTCGGGCGGCCCCTACGCGCTCGCCGCCGCCAAGGCGCTCCTCCAGCACAGCCCGCTCGGCGCGCGCCAGGTGGCCGAGGCGGCCATGAAGCTGGCCGCCGAGATCTGCATCTACACCAACGAGCACGTCACCTACGAGGAGCTCTGAGCGATGAAGCCCGAGGAGCTGACGCCGCGCCAGATCGTCGAGGAGCTCGACCGCCACGTGGTCGGCCAGGCGGCCGCCAAGCGGGCCGTGGCCATCGCCCTGCGCAACCGCTGGCGCCGCCAGAAGGTGGCGCCGGAGCTGCGCGACGAGATCCTGCCGAAGAACATCATCATGATCGGCCCGACCGGCGTCGGGAAGACCGAGATCGCGCGGCGGCTGGCCAGGCTGGCCGGCGCCCCCTTCGTCAAGGTGGAGGCCTCCAAGTTCACCGAGGTGGGCTATGTCGGCCGCGACGTCGACTCGATGGTCCGCGACCTCGTCGAGGCGGCCGTCAAGCTGGTGCGCGAGGAGGAGCTGGAGAAGCTGGAGGGGCGGGCGCGCGAGGCGGCCGAGGAGCGGGTGCTCGACGCGCTCGGCCACGGCGGCGGCGTGGCGGCCGGCTTCCGCGCCGCGGTGGCGCGGGTGGGCGGGGAGGGGGACGGCCCGGCGGCGCGCGACAAGGCGCGGGCCCAGCTCCACGCCGGCACGCTCGACGACGAGCTCGTCGAGATCGAGCTGGCCGAGAGGCCGGCCAGCCCGGCGGTGCCGTTCATGGGGCCGGGCATGGAGGAGATGGCCCAGGGCATCCAGGAGATGATGCAGTCGCTCGGCAACTCGCCGCTCGGCGCCATGATGGGCGGGGCCAAGAAGCGCAAGCGCAAGGTCCCGGTGAAGGAGGCGCTGAAGCTCCTGGCGCAGGAGGAGGCGGCCCGGCTCGTCGACATGGAGCGGGTGGTCCGCGAGGCGCTGGAGCGGGCGCAGAACGCCGGCATCGTCTTCATCGACGAGATCGACAAGATCGCCGGCCGCGACGGCGGCCAGGGGCCGGACGTCTCGCGCGGCGGCGTGCAGCGCGACCTGCTCCCCATCGTCGAGGGGTCGAACGTCTCGACCAAGTACGGCACGGTGCGCACCGACCACGTCCTCTTCATCGCCGCCGGCGCCTTCCACGTGGCCAAGCCCTCCGACCTGATCCCGGAGCTGCAGGGGCGCTTCCCCATCCGCGTGGAGCTCGAGCCGCTGCGGCGCGAGGACCTGGTCCGCATCCTGCGCGAGCCGCGCGCCTCGCTGGTGAAGCAGTACGTGGCGCTGCTGGCCACCGAGGAGGTGGCGCTCGAGGTGCGCGACGACGCGGTCGAGGAGATCGCCCGCATCGCCGCGGAGGTGAACGAGCGGATGGAGAACATCGGCGCCCGCCGCCTCCACACCGTCATGGAGCGGCTGCTCGAGGAGCTCTCCTTCGGCGCCGACGGGCTGCGCGGCCAGCGCATCGTGGTCGACGCGGCGCTGGTGCGCGAGAAGCTCGCCGGCATCCTCCAGGACGAGGACCTCTCCCGCTACATCCTCTGAGCCGCCGCGCGCGCCGGCGCACGATCGGATCTGGAAGCGCCGGCCCCCGGGTGCTATGAGCGGCGGATGACGCAGACCGAGCAGATCATCCAGCGCGGCCAGAAGTTCCTCACGCCCAACTACCGCCAGGCGCCGGTGGTGCTGGTGCGCGGCCGCGGGTCGCGCGTCTGGGACGCCGAGGGGCGCGAGTACCTCGACGCCATCGCCGGCATCGCCACCTGCTCGCTCGGCCACTGCCACCCGGCGCTCGTCGAGGTGATCGAGGCGCAGGCGCGCGAGCTCTGGCACGTCTCCAACCTCTTCTTCAACCCGAAGGCGGTGGAGCTGGCCGAGGCGCTCGCCGGCACCACCAGCTGGGCGCGGCGCGTCTTCCTGTGCAACAGCGGCGCCGAGTCGAACGAGGCGCTCCTCAAGCTCTCCCGGCGCTACCACGCCGACCGCGGCGCCCCGGAGCGCCACGAGATCGTCACCTGCCACAACTCGTTCCACGGCCGGACGCTCTTCGCCCTCACCGCCACCGGCCAGCCCAAGTACCACCACGGCTTCGAGCCGCTCGTGCCCGGGGTGAAGCACGTCCCCTACGGCGACGTGGCGGCGCTCGAGGCGGCGGTGACCGAGAAGACGGCCGTCTTCCTCGTCGAGCCGATCCAGGGCGAGGCGGGCGTCTACCCGGCGCCGGCCGGCTACCTGGCGGCGGCGCGCGAGCTGACCCGCCGCAAGGGGGCGCTCCTCGGCTTCGACGAGGTGCAGACGGGCATGGGGCGCACCGGCAAGCTCTGGGCCCACGAGTGGGAGGGCGTCACGCCCGACCTGATGTCGTCGGCCAAGGCGCTGGCCAACGGCTACCCCATGGGCGCGCTCCTCGCCTCGGAGGAGGTGGGCAGCCACCTCACGCCGGGCACCCACGCCTCCACCTTCGGCGGCAACGCGCTGGGCGCCGCCGTCGCCGTGCGCGCCATCCAGCTCATCCGCGCGCTCCTCCCGGACGTCGCGGCCCGCTCGGCGCAGCTCGTGGCGCGCCTCGGCGCCCTGAAGCCGGGCGGCCGGGTGGTCGAGGTGCGCGGCCGCGGCCTGCTGCTCGGCGTGGTCCTGCAGGGCGTCGACGCCGGCGCGGTGGTCGAGGCGGCGCGCGCCCGCGGCCTGCTCGTCAACTCGATCGGCGACCGGGTGGTCCGGCTCGCCCCGCCCCTCACCCTCACCGCGGCCGAGGCCGACGAGGCGGCCGACAAGCTGGCCGCCGCCATCGCCGCCGCCCCCGCCCTCTGAGCCCCGCATGGCCCGCACCAAGCGCGACTTCCTCCGCATCACCGACCTCGACCGCGGCGAGCTGCTCGACCTGGTCGAGCGGGCCGCCGAGTGGAAGCTCTTCGGCAAGAAGGGGCCGCGCCCGCTCGAGGGCATGACCGTCGGCCTGGTCTTCGAGAAGGCCTCGACGCGCACCCGCGTCTCCTTCGAGGTGGCGGCGGCGCAGCTGGGCGGCGGGGCCATCTTCCTCTCCCCGCGCGACACGCAGCTCGGCCGCGGCGAGCCCATCAAGGACACGGCGCGGGTGCTGACCCGCTACCTCGACGCGCTGGTGGTCCGCACCTTCGAGCACGACAAGCTCGAGGAGATCGCCCGACACGCCGACGTGCCGGTGGTGAACGCCCTCACCGACGCCTCGCACCCGTGCCAGGTGCTCGCCGACCTGCTCACGGTGGCCGAGCGGTTCGGCGCCGACGCCCTGCAGCGCCCCGGCCTCCGGGTGGCCTGGATCGGCGACGGCAACAACATGGCCAACAGCTGGCTCGAGGCCTGCGCCCTGCTCGGCTTCGAGCTCGCGCTCGCCTGCCCGCCCGGCTACGACCCCGACCCGCGCCTGCTGGAGCGGACGGCGGGGCGCGCCCGGGTGGTGCGCCGGCCGGCCGAGGCGGCGGAGGGGGCGCACGTCGTCAACACCGACGTCTGGGCCAGCATGGGGCAGGAGGCGGAGCAGGCGAAGCGCGAGAAGGACTTCGCCGGCTTCATCGTCGACGAGGCGCTGGTGGCCAGGGCCCGCCCCGACGCCATCGTGCTCCACTGCCTGCCGGCCCACCGCGGCGAGGAGATCAGCGAGGGGGTCCTGGAGGGGCCCCACTCGGCCGTCTTCGACGAGGCCGAGAACCGGCTCCACGCCCAGAAGGCGCTCCTCGAGCTCCTCCTGGCCAACCGCTGATCGGCCCGCGTCCCGTCACCGGGGGACGCGGACGGGCCGGCGGCGTCCTGCCGTTGACCCCTGCCGAGCCCGGTCGTTAATGTCCTGGTGTGCGGAGGCGTCGGACACCGGGGGCGGGTGGGTGAGCGACAGGTACCAGGGCTTCGTCTTCAACCCAGCGGATCTCGGCGAGCCGGCGGATCTCGATCCGGAGCGCCGGAAGGAGATCCTCTTCCTCGAGGCCCACCTCGGCGACTTCACCCACTACCAGGTGCTCGGCCTCGCCTGGAACGCGGGCGCCGACGCCGCCCGGGCGGCCTACATCCAGCAGGTGAAGATCTTCCACCCCGACCGCTACCCGGGGCAGAAGCTCGGCAGCTACCGGGCGCGGCTGGAGCGGATCTTCCGCCGGCTCACCGAGGCGCGCGACCTGCTCGTGGACGACGCCAGGCGTCCGGCCTACGCCAAGGCGACCGCCCCGGCGCTCGAGCGGGCCAAGCTGCAGGCCCGGGAGCTCGAGGACGAGCGGCGGAGCGAGGAGCGGCGGGCGCGGCTGGCGAGACAGAACCCGATGCTCGCCCGGGCCACCCGCGTGGCCGAGCTCCTGAAGCACGGCAAGGCGGCGCTCGCCGAGGGGAAGTACCAGCAGGCGGCCAACGACTTCCAGCTCGTGGTGAGCCTCGACCCGGGCCACAAGGAGGCGGTCGAGCTGGCCGCGGCGGCCCGGCGCAAGGCGATGGGGGGCAAGGTGGACGAGCTCGTCGAGAAGGCGCAGGCGGCCGAGGCGATGGGGAGCTGGTCCTCGGCGCTCGGCGCCTACCGGGCGGCGCTGGAGGCCGACCCGGCGAGCCACCGCGCCGCCATCCTCGGCGCGCGCGCCGCGCTCAAGGCGGGCGACCCGATGGGCGCCCGCTCCTTCGCCGAGCAGGCGGTGCGGGCCGCGCCGCGCAACGGCGCCGCCCACGAGGCGCTCGGCCTGGCGCTCGAGGCGGCCGGGCAGAAGGGCGAGGCCAAGAAGGCGCTGGAGCGGGCGCTGGAGCTCGATCCCAAGCTGGAGGGCGCCAAGGAGCGGCTCAAGAAGCTGCGCTGGAGCTTCCTCGGATGAGCGACCTCGAGCCGGTCATCGGCATCGACCTCGGCACCACCAACTCGGTGGTGGCCACCGTGCGCGACGGGCTGCCGCGCGTCATCCCGAGCCGCACCGGGCAGCTCCTCACGCCCTCCATCGTGGCCGTCGCCAAGAACGGCAAGGAGCTGACCGGCCACCTCGCCAAGCGGCAGGCGGTGACCAACGCCGAGAACACGGTCTTCGCCGCCAAGCGGCTCATCGGCCGGCGCTGGGGCTCCAAGGAGGTGGAGGACGCGCGGCGCGTGCTCCCCTACGAGCTCGTCCCCGGCCCCGAGGGGAACGACGTCCGCGTCAAGCTCGGCGGCAAGCCCGTCTCCATCCCGGAGATCTCGGCCCAGGTGCTCGGCGAGCTCAAGGCCGACGCCGAGGCCTGGTTCGGCCGGCCGGTCCGCAAGGCGGTGGTCACGGTCCCGGCCTACTTCAACGACGGCCAGCGCCAGGCCACCAAGGACGCCGGGCGCATCGCCGGGCTCGACGTGCTGCGCATCATCAACGAGCCGACCAGCGCCGCGCTGGCCTACGGGTTCGGCAAGCAGATCGAGAAGAAGGTGGTGGTCTTCGACCTCGGCGGTGGCACCTTCGACGTCTCCATCCTCGACATCGGCAAGAGCGTGTTCGACGTGGTGGCGGTGGGCGGCGACACCTACCTCGGCGGCGAGGACTTCGACCGGCGCGTCATCGACTGGCTCACCTTCACCTTCGCCAAGGAGAACGGCGGCATCGACCTGCGCCAGGACAAGATGGCGCTGCAGCGGCTCAGGGACGCGGCGGAGAAGGCCAAGATCGAGCTCTCCGGGACCCAGACGGCCGACATCCACCTGCCGTTCCTGGCCTCGGGCGGGGAGGGGAAGCAGGCGCTCCACCTGACGAAGCAGCTCGGCCGCGACAAGCTCGAGGAGATCACCCGCGACCTCGTCGACCGCTGCATCGCCGTCACCGAGCGGACGCTGCGCGACGCCGGCGTGCGCCCGTCGCAGGTGGGCGAGGTGATCCTGGTCGGCGGCATGACGCGCATGCCGCGGGTGCAGCGGGCGGTGAAGGAGTTCTTCGGCCGCGAGCCCTGCCGCGGCGTCCACCCCGAGGAGGTGGTGGCGCTCGGCGCGGCCATCCAGGCCCACGCCCTGGCGGCGCCGCAGCAGGCCGGCAGCGAGGTGCTGCTGCTCGACGTCACGCCGCAGAACCTCGGGATCATGGTGGTGGGCGGGTACTTCCAGACGGTCATCCCGCGCAACACCACCGTGCCGACGAGCCAGACCCACCTCTTCACCACGGTGCAGGACGCCCAGACCTCGGTGCGCATCGCGGTGCTGCAGGGCGAGAAGGAGCGGGCCATCGAGAACGAGCTGCTCGGCGAGTTCGTCCTCGACGGCATCCGGCCGGCGCGGCGCGGCGACGTCTCCATCGAGGTCACCTTCGACATCAGCGCCGACGGCATCGTCGGCGTCTCGGCCAAGGACGTCGACACCGGCCTGCAGCAGTCGATCACCGTCACCGCCACCTCGGGGCTGACCGAGGACGAGCTGCGCCGCATCCTCGACGAGCACCTCGACGACCTGCTCGCCAGGAAGCAGAACGCCGGCGAGCTGGAGCGGTCGCGCGAGCGGGCCGAGGCGGCCATGCGCGAGATCGAGGCGCTCGTCCCGGCGGTGCGGGCGGCCCTGGAGCGCTCGCGCTTCGGCAAGGACGCGGTGCAGAAGGCCGAGGGCGTGATGGCCCGGGTGCGCCAGGCCATCGCGGCGGGCGACGCGGAGGCGCTGGCCGGGAGCGAGGAGGCGCTGGAGCGGACGCTGCAGCTGTTCCGGGGGCTGGCGGGGACCGGGGTCCGGCCGCCGGGTGGAGCCTAGGCCATGGAGACCGTCGCGCAGCTCGTCGATCGCGGGATCCGGGCCTACGTGGAGGGGCGGCTCGACGAGGCCCGCCGCCTCCTCGAGGAGGCGCTGGCGCGCGAGCCGGGGAACGCCCGGGCCCGCTCCTACCTCATCCTGCTGCACGGCGGCGGCTCCATGCTGCCGGCCCCGGCGCCGCGCCCCCCGGCGGCGCCCGCGCCCGTCCGGCTCGAGGACGAGTACGCCCCGTCGCCCTGGGACGACGGCCCGGCCGCGGCCACCATCGTCCTCGACCACGAGGGCGGCATGGACCTCGAGGCGGTCTCCGAGAAGAGCGACCTGCGGCCGCTCGTCCCCGAGGCGGTGCAGGGGGACCGGGCGCCGCCGGCCCGCCCCGCCGGCGAGGACGTCGACGTCTGGATGGCGGCGGCCAAGGACCTGCACGCGCTCGGCGACTTCTCCGGCTCGCTCGAGATGATCGAGAAGATCCTCAAGCTGGACCCGGAGCACGGCGAGGCGCGCGACTACCTGCGCCACAACGAGGCCACGCTCGTGGCCATGTACGAGTCGAAGCTCGGCCCCCTGGGCTGCGTCCCCCGCCTGGCCATCAAGCCGGAGGAGGTGATGTGGCTCAACCTGGACCACCGGGCCGGCTTCCTGCTCTCGCAGATCGACGGGGCGGTGGACTACGAGAGCCTCTTCGCCCTCTCCGGCCTGCCGCGGCTCGACACGGCGCGCATCCTGGCGACGCTCATCGCCGACGGCGTCATCGCCTCGTAGCGCGCCGCGGCGGGCCGGCGCGGACCGCGCGCCCTCAGGCGCGGATGATGGCGGTCCAGACGCCGCGCACCACCGTCTCGCCCCGCTGGTTCACGGTGGTGGTGGTCACCTCGAGGAAGTCGAGGTTGGCCCGGTCCTGGATGCGCGTGATCTCACCGGTGGTGGTGAGCCGGTCGCCGGGCCGCACCACGCCGAGCAGCTCCAGCTCCTGCTCGCCGTGCACCAGCCGCAGCACGTTGATCCCGAGCGCCGGGTCCGAGCAGGCCGCCGAGAAGGGCTGGATGGCGAAGGCGGTGGCGAAGCCGGGCGGCGCGATGATCCCGCCGTGGGGCGAGGCCGCGGCCGCCGCCTCGTCGTACGTCCAGGGGTGGGCCGACGTCGGCGCCGCGTGGAAGACGCGGCCGGGGACGCCCCCGCCGGTGGCGGCGGCGAAGTCGCGGATCTGCTCCAGCCCGGCGGTGAAGGTGTACGGGCCGTAGCGCCGGCCGAGGTGCTGCCTGTCGATGGGCACGGTGTCAGCTCCCGGTGGAGGCCTCGGCGACGGCGCCCTTCAGCACCTCCTCGCCGCGCTGGTTGGTGGCCGAGACCTCGAGCCGCACGGTGCCGCCGTTCACGGCGGCGCAGCGGCCCTGGAAGGTGATGACGTCGCCCACCTGCACCGGCTTGGTGAAGCGGGCGCGCACGCGGCGGACCCGGGCCGGATCGCCGACGTAGGCGGCGCAGGCGTCGGCCAGCCAGGCGAAGGTGCACATCCCCTGGAGGATGACGCCCTGGTAGCCGGCCAGCTGGCCGATGGCCGGGTCGATGTGGATGGGGTTGAAGTCGCCCGACGCGGCCGCGTAGTAGATCGGCCGGTACGGGTCGACCTCGCGGACGACCTCGAAGGTGTCGCCCACGCGGAGCTCGGACGCCGTCTTCATGCGGATAGGGTCTACGGGAGGCCCGGCCGGCGCACAAGCGTCTCGCGCGGGCGCGCGCGCCATCGCCTGACGCGCGGCGTCAGGGGTGGGGCGGCCCAGGGTCGAGCGGGTCGTCCGCCTCGGGCGCCTCGGCCTGCTGGCGCCGGGCGAAGGTGGCCTGCACGAACTCGATGAGCCGGTCGAGGTAGCTGGTGATGGGCGGGCAGCGGATGCCCGAGCCGTCGAGCAGGTCGAGCAGCGTGCGGCAGTTGTAGATGGCGAGGTGGTTCACGTACTCGATGGCCGGCCGGTGGGTGCGGCTGAGCCGCTCGAGGAGCGGCAGCTGCAGCAGCGCCTGGAAGGCCCGGTGCGGCACCGACACCGGCGGCAGCTTCTTGCCGGCCCGCGCCGCGATGAGCTCGTAGACCCGCCGCGCCGACATGGGGGCCGGGTCGACCAGGTGGACGGTGCGCCCGGCGCCGGCCGGGTGGCGCGAGATGGCCACCGCCGCCTCCACCACGAAGTCGACCGGCACCACGTTGAGCGGCGCCACCGCGTCGCCCGGCAGGGGCAGCGGCACCGCCAGCGGCGAGGCGACGAGCAGGATCGCCAGGGCGTACGGTCCGTCGAACCGGTCGATCTCGCCGGTGCGCGAGTCGCCCACCACGATGCTGGGGCGCAGCACCGTGGCCGGCAGCTCCGACTGCGCCCGGCGCACCAGCAGCTCGGCCTGGTACTTGGTCTCCTCGTAGGCGTTGTGGAAGACCTGGCCCATGGCCAGCTCCTCCTCGAGGATGACGCCGACCCGCTCGCCCGAGACGAAGGCGGTGGAGAAGTGGCTGAGCCGCTCCAGCTTGCGGGCGCTGCGGCAGAGCTCGAGGACGTGGCGGGTCCCCTCCACGTTGACGTGGCGCATCTCGGCCGCCCCGACGCCGAGCCGGGTCCGCGCCGCCAGGTGCCAGACGTCGGTCACGTCGGCGGCCAGGGCGCGCCACTCGGCCCCGGAGAGGCCGAGGTGCATGTGGGTCACGTCCCCCTCGACGATCTCGGCCTCGGGGGCGGGGAGCTGGGCCAGGTCGGCGCGGGCCGCCTCGGCGTGGCGCGGCTGCACCAGGCAGACGAGCCGCCGCGGCCGCTCGCGCGGGTCGGTCAGGAGCCGGCGGACCAGCCGCTTGCCGAGGAAGCCGGGGTAGCCGGTGACGAGGTGGACGCGATCGCCCATTCCTCGTCGTCAATAGCGCGCGGGGGGCGCGCTGGGAAGTCTCCGGCCGAGCCCCGCGCGCAGGTCGGCCAGGAGGCGCGCCGCCTTGGGGCCGAGCGGCGCGCCGTCGTCGGCGTTGTCGATCACCACGTCGGCGCGGGCCGCCTTCTCGGCCACCGGCAGCTGCGCCGCGAGCCGGGCCTCCGCCTCGGCCCGGGAGAGCCCGTCGCGGGCCGCGAGCCGGGCCAGCTGCGCCTCGGGCGGGGCCCAGACCACCACCACCAGCGCCACCGCGGCGTCGAGCCCCACCTCGTAGAGGAGGGGCGTGTCGTAGAAGGCCAGGTCGTGCCCGGCCGCCTCGAGCCGCGCCGTCTCGGCCTGCATGGCCCGGCGGATGGCCGGGTGGGTGATGGCCTCGAGCCCGCGGCGGGCGGCCGCATCGGCGAAGACCAGCGCCCCGAGCGCCTTGCGGTCGAGCCCGCCGTCCGGGCCGATCACGCCGGGGCCGAACTGGCGCGCGATCTCGGCGAGCGCCGCGGTGCCGGGGGCCACCACGGCGCGGGCCAGCTGGTCGGCGTCGACCACCGGGGCGCCGAGCGAGCGCAGCGCCGCCGCGAAGGTGGACTTGCCGGTGGCGATGCCGCCGGTGAGGCCGACGAGCCGCACGGTGCTACGGCTCCGCCGCCTCCTGGTGCGCGGCCGCCGCGGCGGGCGCGGCCTTGGCCGCCGACCCCGCGGAGAAGGCGATCGCCTCGACGTTCCCCTCCTTGTCGAAGTAGACCGTCACGCCCTTCTGCGGGTACTGCCAGACCTTCTGGAAGGAGTCGGTGAAGGTCTTGACCGGCGGCTTGCCGTAGGTCCCCTCGATCGAGTCGGCGTCGAGCTTGGTGGCGAGGAAGACCGTCACCTCCTCGACCACGCCGTCGGCCCGCAGGTGGAACTGCGCCTCGCGCGTGCCGGAGAGCGCCTGGTCGCCCTTGTAGGCGAGCACCGTGCGCGGGCCGCGCTTCACCTTGCTCGTCGGCTCGCCGAACTTGGCGGTCACCTGCTCGCCGGTGCTGCGCCCCGGGTCGACGCCCTGCCAGGCCTTGGCGCGGGCGGCGGCGGGGAGGGCGGCGAGGAGGGCGGCGACCAAGAGAGCAGGCGAGGAGAGGCGCGGCGAGGGCATGAGGCATTATACTCGGCGCCCCGTGCGCCACCTCCTCGCCCTCGCCGCCCTCTTGCCGGCCGTCGCCCTCGCCGGCGACCTGGTCGGCCCCGAGACCTGCAAGGCCTGCCACCCGGCCGCCTACGCCTCCTGGCGCGAGGGGCCGCACGCCCGCGCCCTCGAGGCGCTGCCCGAGCGGAGCCGGGCCGACCGCCGCTGCCTCTCCTGCCACGCCCCGGCCGCGGAGGAGCGGATCGCCGGCGTCGGCTGCGAGGACTGCCACGGCCCCGGGCGGCTCTACGCGGCGCGCTACGTCATGCGCGACCGCGAGCTGGCCCGGGCGCTCGGCCTGGTCGAGCCGGGCGAGAAGGCCTGCCTCGGCTGCCACACCGAGTCGACGCCCAGCCTGCGCCGGTTCGACTTCAAGCAGAAGGTGAAGCTCATCGCCCACCCGGAGCCTCGCGGCTCCACGGCCGCCGGCGCGCCGTCCACCACGCCGGCCAGGTAGGACCCACGTGCCGATCCAGGTGGTCTCGACCGAGTTCCTCAAGACGGCGACCCGGCCGGCCGAGTGGCCGCGCGGCGACTTCCCGGAGGTCGCCTTCGTGGGCCGGAGCAACGTCGGCAAGTCGTCGATGCTGAACGCGCTCTCCAAGAAGAAGAAGCTGGCGCGCGTCTCGGCCACGCCCGGCCGCACCCGGGCGCTGCAGTTCTTCGAGCTGCGCTACCGGCCCAACCCGGCGGCCCGCCCCAAGGTGGTCCGCTTCTGCGACCTGCCGGGCTACGGCTACGCCAAGGTCTCGCGCGACGAGCGGGCCAAGTGGACGGCCATGATCGACGACTACCTGCGCGAGCGGCCGCCGCTGCGCGCGGTGGTGCTCATCGTCGACGCCCGCCACCCGCCCATGGAGTCGGACCACGACGCGCTCCGCTTCCTCACCGAGGCGGGGCGGGTGGTGGTGGTGGCGGCGACCAAGATGGACAAGCTGGCGCGCACCAAGCGCGGCGCCGCGCTGAAGACGGTCGAGCGGGAGCTGTCCCTGCCGGCCGGCTCGGCCGTCCCCTTCTCCGCGGAGGAGGGGACCGGCGCCGACGCGCTCTGGGCCCGCATCCACGCGCTCGCCAGCGCCGCCGCCGCCGAGGCGGGGGGGGTGGTGGTCGAGGCGGAAGAGGAGCCGGACATGTCGCCGCCGGCCGAGGGCGACGAGGAGGGGTAGGGTCAGCCCCTCTTGCGCGCCTCGAGCTCGTTGAGGACGCGGTCGAGGCGGCGCTCCTCCGGCCCGACGTCGAAGCCGGCGGCGCGCGCGCCGTCGACCACCGCCAGGCAGAAGAGGAAGGTGTCGACGTGGGCCCGCTCCGGCCGCTCGCCGGGGTGCTCGAGCAGGAAGTGGACGAGCCGCGCCTCGGCGGCGGCGAGGTCGCGCAGGCAGACGGCGCGCGGCAGGCCGGGGAGCGGCCCGGTCGAGTCGGTGCGCGGCGGGAAGGCGAGCCCCTGCTCGGCGAGCGCCAGCGAGCCCCCGTCGTCCAGCTCGACGAGCAGGTAGGGGCGGCCGGTGTCGGCGTCGGTCTCCTCCGAGAGGGCGGCGACGCGCGGCCACTCGAGCCGCAGCGTCTTGCCGGCCGCCACGTCGAGCAGGAGGCCGGCCTCGGCGTCCCAGCCGAGCGCGTGCGGCCGCTCCTTCACGAAGCGCTCCACGAGCGCCCGCTGCGCGGCGCGATCGATGACGGGCTGGCTCACGGCGCCTCCTCCGGCGGCTGGTACGAGACGGCCACCACCGTCACCTCGACGGTCCCGGCGGGCCGGTGGACCGGCACCTCGTCCCCCTCCGACCGGCCGAGCAGCGCCCGCCCGAGCGGCGAGTCGACCGAGAGGAAGCCGCGCGCCAGGTCGAACTCGTCCGGGCCGACCAGCCGGTAGGTCCGCTCCTCGCCATCCTCCTGCTCCACCGTCACCCAGGCGCCGAAGAAGGCGCGGCCGGAGGGGTGGGGCCTCGGCTCCACCACCGTGAGCGTGTCCATCCGCTGCGAGAGGAAGCGCAGGCGCCGGTCGAGCTCGCGCAGCTTGCGCTTGCCGTACAGGTACTCGGCGTTCTCGCTCCGGTCGCCCAGGGCGGCGGCCGCCTCCACCTCGGCGACGATGCGGGGGCGGAGCACCGTCCAGATCTGCTGGTGCTCCGCGGCGATCTTCCTGAACCCCTCGGGGGTGATGTAGCGCGGCGTGGCCATGCGGTGGGGGAGAGTGATGATCCGGGCCGGCCGCGGCGTCAAGGGCGGCGTGGCGGCCGCGGACTGGCGCGCTCCCGCCGGGGCGCGCTACAACCGCCGCGTGAAGATCGACGAGATCCTGCGGTTCGCGCGCGAGCGGGGCGAGCCCGTCTTCAGCTTCGAGTTCTTCCCGCCCAAGACCGACGACGGGGTCGAGGCGCTCTTCCAGACGGTCGAGGCGCTGCGGCCGCTCGGCCCGGCCTACGTCTCGGTCACCTACGGCGCCGGCGGCTCGACCCGCGCCCGCACCATCGAGCTGGTGAAGCGGCTCAAGCGCGACTCCGAGATCGAGACGATGGCCCACGTCACCTGCGTCGGCGCCTCGCGCGACGAGCTGGCGGCGGTGCTCGACGAGCTGGCCGAGGCGGGCGTGGTCAACGTGCTGGCGCTGCGGGGCGATCCGCCGCGCGGGCAGGCGAGCTTCCAGCCCCACCCGGACGGCTTCCTCCACGCCAGCGACCTCGTCGCCTTCATCCGGTCGCAGCCGTCCCGCTGGAGCTTCTGCGTCGGCGGGGCCGCCTACCCGGAGGGCCACCCGGAGACGCGCGACCCGGCCCAGGACCTGCGCCACCTGAAGACCAAGGTGGACGCCGGGGCCGACTTCCTGGTGACGCAGCTCTTCTTCGAGAACCGGGCCTACGAGGGGTTCGTGGCCCGGGCCCGCGCCGCCGGCATCGACGTGCCCATCATGCCGGGCATCATGCCCTTCACCAACGTCGAGCAGGTGGAGCGGTTCACCGCCATGTGCGGCGCCACCATCCCGCAGCGGCTCCACGCGGCCATGGCGGTCCGGCGCGACGACCCGGACGCGGCGCGCGAGCTGGGCGTGGCCTATGCGGCGCTGCAGTGCCAGGAGCTCCTGCGCCACGGCGCGCCGGGGGTCCACTTCTACACGCTCAACCGCTCCCCCTCGACCCGGGCCATCGTGGCCGCGCTGCGCGCCGCCGAGCCCTGGCGAGGCCGCTGACGGGGTGGGGTCGCGCGCCCGCGCGCACCCCGGCGCGGCAGGCGGGAGGGGTCGGCCCCTCGGGGATCGGTCACACCCTCGGTTCACTGCGGCCCTTCCGCTCGGGAGGGAACACCACATGACCGCAGCGACCGTGAAGCGTCTCTTCGCGCTGGCCTTCGCCGGCGCGCTCCTGCTCGGGACCCCGACCTCGGCCTCCGCCTGGAACGTGGGCGTGCACGCCTGGGTGGCGCGCGAGCTCCACCGCAAGAACCCGCAGGTCGACGCCGTCGAGCTCGCCAACCGGGTCTACGGCGCCACCGCCTTCGACCTCTTCACCGTCCGCGGATCGCCCATGTGGCGCCTCGCCCACGACGCCCTCCACGACCCGGTCGACGACGCCATCTTCATGCCGGTCTGGACCGAGGCGTCGACCGACGTCGAGGTGGGCTTCGCCTTCGGCTTCCTGAGCCACAACAACGCCTGGGGCGCCGACCACACCGCCCACATCGCCGGCCTGACCGGCGGCGACGGGCAGGGCTGGATCATCGCCAAGGCGCAGCAGCTCGTCCCGGCCATCGAGGCGCGGCTCGCGCCGCTCGGCATCAAGCTGCCGCCCCCGGTGACGCTGCTCGTCGGCCACATCCTGGTGGAGCAGGCGGTCGACGACCTGCTCGTGGCGGAGGACCCGTCGATCCCGGACCTGCTCGTCCAGGCGGCCTGGACGCGCGATCCGGCCGACGCCGAGCTCCTGGCGCGGGCCCTCGCGCCCGGCTACGCGGCGCTGCTCGGCGACGAGGCGGCGGCGGCCGACTTCATCAAGGAGGCGGAGCGGCTGCAGCGGCTCACGGTCATCGGCTACGGCTGGGCCATGGGCCAGCCCAACTCGCGGGCCATCATCGCCAGCGCCACCTTCGACCAGGCGAAGGAGTTCCTCGGGCTGCCCGAGGCGCTGCGCCCATACCTGGTCCCGTCGATCGACGCCCTGATCGGCCAGGCGATGGTGCTCTGCCAGGACGACTACCGCGACGAGCTGATGGCGACGAAGGGCTGGGTGAACGGCCAGCTCGCGTCCCACGGCGTCGCGCCGTGACTCGGTGACGGGGGAGGGGAGCGGGGGGCGGCCTCGACCGGCGCCCCCCGTCGAGGTCATCCCAACGCCACGCTTGGCGCGACGAGCTGCCGCGCACACCTTCTCGGGGTGACGCGCAGGATGCTCGCCGCCCTCGCCGTGCTCGCCTGGGCGCGGACCGCCTCTGCGGAGGCGGCCGGACTGCACGTCGACTGGCGCAACGACCTCGCCGCCACGGCCGCAGCCGGGGGGATCGCCCTCACCCTGGCGTCACCCGGGCTCGCCCCCGGGCGCTGCCGCCTCTGCGGCGTCGGCGGCTTCGACGCCGAGCTGCGGGAGGTGCTGCGCATCACGGATCCGGCGGAGGCGCTGCGCGCCAGGCGGGTCTCCGACGTGCTGGTGAGCGGCGTGCTGCCGGGCGGGGCGCTGGCCCTCTCCGGCCTGCTGGCGCGCGAGGACGGCACCGGCTGGCGCGGCGCCGGCGAGAACGCGCTCGTCATCACCGAGACGCTGGGGCTGGCGGCGGTGCTGAACGGCGTCGCCAAGGACGGCTTCGCGCGGCGCCGGCCGGCCGGCGGCGACGCGCTGCAGCCCGGCTCGCGCAACCGGAGCTTCTACTCGGGCCACACCTCCACCGCCTTCGCGCTCGCCGCGGCGAGCGGCACGGTCGCCTCGCTGCGCGGCAGCGAGGCCACCCCCTGGATCTGGGGCGCCGGGATGACGCTCGCCACCACCGTGGGCTACCTGCGGATCGCGGGGGACGCACACTGGGGCACCGACGTGCTGGTCGGGGCCGCCATGGGAGGCGGGGTCGGCGTCCTCGTCCCCTGGCTGCACCGGGGCCGCGGCCGGGGCGGCCTGGAGATCGTCCCGGCCCTGCGCGGACGGGGCCTCGGGCTGAAGCTCGGCCTCCCCTGAACCGTCAGGGCGCGGCGGGGAGCGTCGGCCGGGACGCCGGCGGCGGCAGCGGCTCGGGCGCCGTCCGCTCGCGGAAGTAGGCGACCGCGTGAGCCAGCTCCTCGGAGCGCTCGGCCAGCACCGCCGCCGAGGCCGACAGCTCCTCCGAGGCGCCGCTCTGCTGCTCGGCGATGCCGGCGAGCTGGGCCAGCGAATCGCCGATGGCCAGCACCGTGGTGTGCTGCCGGCGCGAGGCCTCGGTGATGCGGCCGACCCGGTCGCGCGTCTCGCCGATGGAGGGGAGCGCCCGGCCGATGAGCCCGGCGGCGCGGTCGGCGGCGGCGACGCTCCCGGTCGCCAGCCCCGAGATCTCCTCGGCGGCGGTGCGGCTCCGCTCCGCCAGCCGGCGCACCTCGGCCGCCACCACCGCGAAGCCGCGCCCGTGCTCCCCGGCGCGCGCCGCCTCGATGGCCGAGTTGAGCGCGAGCAGGTTGGTCTGGTAGGCGAGCTCGGTCACGATCTCGGTCGTCTCGGCGATGCGGCGCATGGCGGCCGCGGTCTCCTGCACCGCCTGCCCGCCGGCGGCGGCGTCCTCGGCCGCGCGCCGCGCCACGGCGTCGGTGGCGGTCGCCTCGGCCGCGTTCTGCTGGATCACCACCACCAGCTCCTGGATGGCGTCGCTGGAGCGCTGCACGCCGCCGGCCTGCGTCGAGGCGGCCTCGGCCAGCGTCGCCGCCACCGCGCGCGTCTCCTCCGAGGCCGAGGCGATCGACTCGGCCGAGCCGCGCACCTCGGTGACCACGGCGCCGAGCCGCCCGGCCATGCCGCCGAGCGCGGTGAGCAGCTGCCCGGTCTCGTCGCGGCCACGCGCCTCGAGCCGCACGTTCAGGTCGCCGCCGGCGATGCGCCCCGCCGCGCGCACCGCCGCCGCCAGCGCCTTGCGGACGCCGCGGGCGAGCAGCAGCGACCCGGTGGCGATGACGAGGAGGATGGCCACCGCGGCGCCGACGAGGCGGAGGCGCTCCCGCGCCAGCGCCTCCTCCAGGTCGTCGAGGTAGATGCCGGAGCCGACCACCCAGCCCCAGGGCTCGTAGAGCTTCACGTAGGAGAGCTTGCGCACCGGCAGCGCCGAGCCGGGCTTGGGCCACAGGTAGGGCACGAAGCCGGCGCCGTGCGCCCGCGCCTCCTTCACGAACTCGACGAAGAGCAGCTTGCCGTTCGGATCGACGTCGCGCGAGACGTCCTTGCCGTCCAGCTCCGGCTTCACCGGGTGCATCACCATCCGCGGCGTCAGGTCGTTCACCCAGAAGTACTCGCGCCCCTCGTAGCGGACGGCGCGGAGCGCGTCGAGGGCGGCCTTCTGCGCGGCCGCCTCGGACATGGCGCCGCTCCTGGCGAGGCCGCCGTAGTGGACGAGCGTGCCGAAGGCCGTCTCGACGGCCGCCTGGATCTTGGCTTGGCGCTCGTCGAGCGCCCGCTCCTCGAGGACGCGGTCGGCCTGCCAGGTGAGCAGGGCCAGGCCGGCCGCCCCCGCGGCGAGCACGAGCCGGAGCTTCGACGCGATTCCCAGATCGGCCAGCCACCTCGTCATGCGGCGCACCCTCCGTCGATAGGCGGTGGCTCTCGCCAATGGAAGCCCCGTACCAGCGGGCCCTCCCCGGGCGGTCTGGGCGCGCCAACCGGCAACGCGAGCGATCCCGGACGGTTGGCTCATGGTGCGGAGCGGTCCGCAACTCCTGCACGGCACGCAAGAACGTCGGGCGTGAGGGACCCAGGGTGTCGACGGACCTGCCGAGGGCGCCGCGATGGGTCGTCGCCGAGCGGCCCGAGGCGGCGGGGCGCCGCGGCGTTAAGGGGATCGGTCATGCGGTCCACGCCTCTCCACCTGCCGCTCGCCATCGCGCTCGCCGCCGCGCCGGGGGCGGTCCGCGCCGCGCCGCGGACCTTCGCGCTCGACCCGGCCGCCTCGTCGCTCGTAGCGCTCACCAAGCCCGCAGGCCTCCTCTCCGGCATGTCGCACCCGCACGTCGTCGTGGCCCGGGCGCCGCGCGGCACGGTGGTGCACGACGCCGAGGCGCCGGAGGCGGACCGCGTCGAGGTGGAGGTGGACGCCGGCGCGCTCGAGGTGGACGCCCCGGCCGACCGGGCGCGCCACGGGCTCGCCGCTGGCCTCTCGGAGGGCGACCGGAAGGAGATCCTCGCCAAGATGCGCTCGGCCGAGCAGCTCGACGTGGCCCGCTACCCGACCATCACCTTCGCCTCGACGGCGGTGCGCGCCGGGGCGCAGGGCCACGTCGAGCTGACCGGCACCCTCACCCTGCACGGGCGGACGGTGGAGGTCTCGCTGCCCGTGGCGGTGAAGGTGGAGGGATCGACGCTCCGGGCGAGCGGCTCGCTCCGGATCGGCCACGCCCCCTTCGGCCTGAAGCCGATCTCGCTCGCCCTCGGCGCCATCCGGAACGCCGAGGAGATCCTGCTCCGGATCGACCTGGTGGCCCGCGAGGTGGGGAGCGCTGGCCCGGCGCCCGCGGCGAGTGAGCCGGCCACGCCAGGGCCCGCCGCGCCGACAGGCCCGGGCCCGTAGGGCCGGCGGGTGGCCCCGCAGGGGCGCCGTCACGGACGGAGAACCCCACCGCGGCCGGTGCGGCCCGGGCAGGCGGCCGTTAGGTGGTTCCACTGGGAGGGTGCCCGCCAGCACAGGAGTCCCCATGCCCGCTCACCGCCTCGCCGCCTTCGCCCTCGCCGCCGGCGCGCTCGCGCTGGCGGCCTGCAACGCCGACACCGCCGCGCTCAGGCCGCTCGACTGGCAGAAGGTGACCGGCCCCGCGCAGAACGGCGCGGTGCTGGGCCTCGGGGCCTCGGGCGACTTCGACGAGGTCGGCAGCTTCACCGTCCACGCCTTCCGCGAGGGGGCCGAGGTCATGCTCTACTACGGGGGCAGCGACGCCGACGCGGTGAGCGGCTGCGCCGGCATCAACTCGACCCACTGGCGCATCGGCCTGGCCACGTCCAGCGACGGGGTCACCTTCACGCGCGTGCGCGGCGACAAGACCGGCGGGTCGATCGTCGAGAACGGCGACGGCGATCCGGCCACCGCCGACTTCGACTCGCAGCTCACCTACCATCCGTTCGTGCTGCACGACGGCGCGCTCTGGCGCATGTGGTTCAACGGCAGCACCCACGCCTTCAACTGCCCCACGGGCACGCTGGCCCTCGACCGGCGCATCGGCTACGCCGAGTCGAGCGACGGCGTCCACTGGACCAAGCGCTACGACGGCGACGGGCCGGGCGGCAGCGTCCTCCCGCTCGGGCCGGCGGGCAGCATCGACGCGCAGCAGGTCGGCTACGCCTGGATCCTGAAGGACGGCGCCGAGTACAAGATGTACTACTCGGCCAACGACGCCACCAACACCTGGCGCGTCGCGCTCGCCACCTCGACCGACGGCCGCCACTGGACCAAGCACCCGGGCAAGCAGACCGGGGGCGCCATCCTCGACATCGGGCCGGCCGGGGCCTTCGACACCGCCTGCGCCTACCAGCCGAGCGTGGTGAAGGAGCGGTCGCAGCTCTACCGGATGTGGTACCGCGGCTGCGCCGCGCCCGGCGCCTTCGGCGGCCCGAGCCGCGGCACCATCGGCTACGCCGAGTCGAACGACGGCATCACCTTCGTGAAGGTGCCGCAGCCGACGCCGGCCGGCGACGCCCTGGAGCGCGGCCCCGCCGGCTCGCTCGACTCGGGCGGCCTCACCACGCCGTCGGTCTTCCTCGACGCCAACGGCTGGAACATGTACTACGCCGGCTTCGACACCAACGGGCTGTTCCTCGTCGGGCTGGCGCGGGCCACGCCGTGACGCACGCCCCGCGGCGCGCCCTGGCGCTCCTGCTCCTGGGCGCGGCCTGGCCGGCCCGCGCCCAGACGATGCTCGACCAGGAGGAGCGGCTCATCGAGCTCCACTCGCTGCTCGTGGCGCTCCCGGCCGCCGAGGCGCCCGGCGCGCTCGAGCCGTTCCAGGCCAGCCTGGGGCTCGAGCTCATCACCATCCCGACCATCGACGGCACCACCGGCGGCAAGCGGCAGATCACCGCCTCCGACCGGACGCGCGTCTTCCCGCGGCCGCGCCTGCTCGTCGGCCTGCCGGGCCCCGGGCCGCTGCGCGCCTTCGCCGGCGCCGCCTACATCCCCCCGGTCCGGGTGAACGAGGTGAGCTCCCACCTGGGCGGGCTCGAGGCGGGGCTGGCGTGGGTGGGGCCGCTCGCGGCCGCGCTGCGTGGCCACGGCGTCTACGCCACCTCGATGAGCCCCGTCACGGAGCGGGACTCGCGCGACACCCTCCGGACCGTGGCGCTCGGCGCCGACCTCTCGGCGGGCTGGACGCTGCCCCTGCCGCTGCCGCTCGTCGGGACGGCGACCCCGTTCGCCGGGCTCGGCGTCGAGCACGTCGACGGCCGCTTCCGCGTCGCCAGCGACGGCGCCGTGCTCACCAGCCGGAAGACGGTGCTCGCCCTGAGCGCCGGGCTGCGCGCCACCGTCACGCCGCACGTCGAGGCGGTGGCCGAGTGGGTCGACTACCCGGGCCGGCTGAGCCACGTCGTCTTCAAGCTGGCGTGGCTGCCGGGCAGGTAGAAGCCCAGCACAGCCGGGCACGGGAGCGGGCCACGGGGACGGTCACGGCCGACGGGTTCGGGTTCGGGTTCGGGTTCGGGTTCGGGTTCGGGTTCGGGAAGAGGCCATGACCCTCAACCGCCGCTCGCCACCCGCTGCAGCTCGGTCACCGCGGCCGGCGCCGGGGCCGGGTCGCCGGCCTCCGCGAGCGCCTTCACCTCGCGGTGCCACTTCCAGGTCCGGTAGACCACCGGGTAGACGACCAGCTCGAGCACGAAGGAGGTGAAGAGGCCGCCCACCATCGGCGCCGCGATCCGCTTCATGACGTCGGAGCCGGCGCCGGTGGCCCACATGATGGGGGCGAGGCCGACGAAGGCGGTGGCGAACGTCATGAACTTGGGGCGGAGCCGCTTGGCCGCGCCGGCGAGGATGGCGTGGTCGAGGTCGGCGAGGCTGCGCAGCCGCCCCTCCTGCTTGGCCTGGTCGTAGGCGATGTCGAGGTAGAGGAGCATGAAGACGCCCGTCTCGGCGTCGAGCCCGAGCAGCGCGATGAGCCCGACCCAGACGCCCACGCTCATGTCGTAGCCGAGGGCCCAGAGGAGCCAGACGGCGCCGACGGCGGAGAAGGGGACGGCCAGGGCGACGATGGCCGTCTTCGTGAAGGAGCGGGTGTTGAGGTAGAGGAGCAGGAGGACGAGCAGGAGCGTCAGCGGCACGACGGTGGCGAGCTTCTGCGCCACGCGCTGCTGCGCCTCGTGCTGGCCGCTCCAGGCGAGGGCGTAGCCGGCCGGCAGGGCCAGCTTCTCGCGCAGGAGGGCGCCCGCCTCCGCGACGTAGCTCTCGGCGTCGCGCCCGGCCAGGTCGACGTAGACGTAGCCGGTGAGGAGCCCGTCCTCGTCCCGGATCATGGCCGGGCCGGAGGCGGTCTTGACGGTGGCGAGCTGCGACAGGGCGACGTGGCGCTTGCCGCCGTCGACCGGCACCAGCACCCGGCCCAGGGCGTCGAGGTCGCTGCGGAAGTCGCGCAGGTAGCGGACGTTGACCGGGTAGCGCGCCCGGCCCTGGAAGGCGGTGGTGACGTCCTCGCCGCCCACGGCCGCCTGCAGCACCATCTGCGCCTCCTCGACCGAGAGCCCCTGGCGCGCCAGGGCGTCGCGGTTCCACTCGACGTCGAGGAAGAAGCCCTTGCCGGCCCGCTCGGCGAAGACGCTGCGCGTGCCGCGCACCGCGGGGAGCAGCGCCTCCACCTGCGTGCCGAGCTCCTCGATCCGGCCGAGGTCGGCGCCGGTGATCTTGAGCCCCACCGGCGTGCGCAGGCCGGTGGTGAGCATCTCGATGCGCCCCTTGATGGGCATGGTCCACGCGTTGGAGACGCCGATGAGCTTCACCGCGTCGTTCATGGCGGCCACCAGCTGCTCGGTGGAGCGGTGGTCCGGGGTGATGCGCCGCAGCAGCGGTCGCACGAACCCGGGCGCCCAGCCGGTCCACCAGGTCTCGACGCGCGGCCACTCGGCGGTGGGCTTGAGCGTGATGACCGTCTCCAGCATCGAGAGCGGGGCGGGGTCGGTCGAGGTCTCGGCCCGGCCGGCCTTGCCGAGCACCCGGTCCACCTCCGGGAACCCCTTCAGGATCCGATCGCTCGCCTGGAGCAGGCGCTGCGCCTCGGCGATGGAGATGCCGGGCATGGTGGTGGGCATGTAGAGGATCGAGCCCTCGTCGAGCGGCGGCATGAACTCGGAGCCGAGCTGCCGGTAGACGGGGATGGTCACCAGCACCAGCGCCAGCGCGCCGCCGATGACCAGCTTGCCGTGGCGCAGCGACCAGGCCACCACCGGCTCGTAGGCGCGCATGAGCGCCCGGCTCACCGGGTGCTTCTCCTCGGGGTGGATCTTGCCGACGAGGACGGCGTCGAGGGCGCGCGCCAGCCAGCGCGGGCGCACCTCGAAGCGGCGCAGCCGCATGAGCGAGAGGCGCAGCGCCGGGTCGAGCGTGATGGCCAGCACCGCGGCGATGAGCATCGACAGGTTCTTGGTGTAGGCGAGCGGCTTGAAGAGCCGCCCCTCCTGCGCCTCCAGCGCCAGCACCGGCAGGAAGGAGACGGCGATGACGAGGAGCGCGAAGAAGCTGGTCGAGCCGACCTGCTTCACCGCCGAGACGATGACCGCGGCGGGGTCGCCCTGGCGCCCGCCCTTCTCCCACTCCTCCAGCCGCTTGTGGGTCTGCTCCACCACCACGATGGCCGCGTCGACCAGCGCCCCGATGGCGATGGCGATGCCGCCGAGCGACATGATGTTGGCGGTGACGCCCATGGCCCGGAACGGGATGAAGGAGAGGAGCACCGCCACCGGGATGGTGACGAGCGGGATGACGGCGCTCGGCACGTGCCACAGGAAGAGCAGGATGACGAGCGAGACGGTGATCAGCACCTCGACGAGCGTGCCGCGCACGTTGGAGATGGAGCGCTGGATGAGCTCGGAGCGGTCGTAGACCGGCACCACCTTCACGCCCGGAGGGAGCCCGGGGGCGATCTGGGCCAGCTTGGCCTTGACCCGGTCGATCACCTGGAGCGCGTTCTCCCCCTGGCGCATCACCACGATGCCGGAGACGGCGTCGCCGGTGCCGTCGAGGTCGGCCACGCCGCGGCGCAGCTCCGGCCCGACCACCACCTGGCCCACGTCCTTCACGCGGATGGGCGTGCCGTGCTCGCTGGTGGAGAGGACGATCTCCTCGAAGTCGCGGGCCGAGCGGGCGTAGCCGCGCCCGCGCACCATGTACTCGGCGCCGGCGATCTCGAGGAGCCGGCCGCCCACGTCGCCGTTGCCGCCGCGCACCGCCTCGACCACCTTGCCGATGGGGATGCCGTGGGCCCGGAGCCGGTTCGGGTCGAGGTTGATCTGGAACTGCTGGGCGAAGCCGCCGAGCGGGGCCACCTCGGCCACGCCCGGCACCGCCTTCAGGTGGAAGCGCAGGTACCAGTCCTGCAGCGAGCGCAGGTCGGCCAGGCTGTGCTGGCCGCTGGTGTCCTCGAGGACGTACTGGAAGACCCAGCCGAGCGCGCTGGCGTCCGGGCCGATCTCGGTCTTCACCCCCGGCGGGAGCGTGGCCAGCACCGACGAGAGGTACTCGAGCGTCCGCGAGCGGGCCCAGTAGATGTCGGTGCCGTCCTCGAAGACCGCGTAGACGTAGGAGTAGCCGAAGTCGGAGTAGCCGCGCACCGCCTTCACGTGGGGCGCGCCGAGCATGGCGGAGACGATGGGGTAGGTGACCTGATCCTCCACCAGGTCCGGGCTCCGGTCCCACTTCGAGTAGATGATGACCTGGGTGTCGGAGAGGTCCGGGATGGCGTCGAGCGCCACGTGGCGCAGCGACCACCAGCCGGCCACGCAGCCCGCGGCCACCAGGGCGAAGACGAGGAAGCGGTTTCGGACGGAGAGCTCGATGATGCGGTCGATCATCTGGGGCCTCGCGCCGGGCTACGGGGTGGCGTGCTGGTGCGCGTGGGCGGAGGCGCCGGCGAGCGCCGCGTACCGGTCGGGCGCCTCGAGGAAGCGGCTGCGGCAGGTGTCGGAGCAGAAGAAGAGCGTCTTGCCGTTCCGCTCGACCGTCTTGCCGGCCGCGCGGGCCCTCGCCTCGTCCACCTCCATGCCGCAGACCGGGTCCTTGGCCGCGGCGCCGTACACGCCGGCCGAGGCCGCCTTGAGCTGGCTCTCCGAGTCGACGAGGAAGGTGCCGGCCACCACGATCCGGTCGCCCGGCACCAGCCCCTGCACCACCTCCACCCGGTCGCCGGCGCGCCAGCCGGTCTCGACCTGGCGCGGCTCGAAGACGCCCTCGCCCTTCTCGACGAAGACGGTCTTGCGCAGGCCGGTGTCCACGACGGCGTCGGCCGGGACGGTGATGGCCTCGGGCCGCTCCACGTCGAGCGAGACGTCGACGTACATGTCGGGGCGCAGCCGGGAGCCCGGGTTGTCGAGCTCGAGCCGCACCTTGAGCGTGCGCGACGTGGCGTCGAAGACCGGCGGCACGCGGCTCACCACCGCGGTGAGCTCGCCGGCCTGGCCGGGGACGGTGACGCGGGCGATGGCGCCGGGGCGGGCCAGCGCCGCGTCGGCCTCGAGCAGATCGGCCTGCACCCAGACCTTCTCCAGGCCGGCGATGCGGAACCACTCGGCCCCCTTGTCGTACTTCTGGCCGAGCGAGACGCCGCGCGACACCACCACGCCGTCGGCCGGCGACTCGATGTCGATCATGAGCGGGATGTCGCGCTTCACGCGCATCGCCTCGATCTGGTGCTGCGACATCCCCATGCCGCGCAGCCGCTCGACCGAGAACTGCGCGCTGCGGTTGGCGTTGGTGCCGGCCGCCACGTTGACGCCGTTGGCGCGGCGCGCCAGCGGGTCCTGGTCCATCACGTCGAGCGCGGTGATGTAGGCCTGGAGCGGCGTGCGGATGTCGGCGGAGAAGAAGGCGCCGAGCCACTGCCCCTTCTTCACGAAGCTGCCGGCGGTCACGTCGGAGAGCGCGCGGATGCTCCCCTCCATGGCGGCGTTGAGCACGTAGACGCGCGTCTCGTCGGGCACGACGCGCCCGAAGAGCCGCAGCGACTGGGTGGAGGCGGCCCGCTCCACGGTGCCGACGCGCACCCCCTGGAGCTGGCGCAGCTCGGCGCCGGCCGTCACCGTGCCAGCCGGCCGAGGCGCCCCGCCCGAGCCCTGGGCGGGGGCGCCGTCGGCGTAGACCGGCTCGAGCTGCATGCCGCAGTCGGGCGCCGTGCCCGGCTTGTCGGCCCGATACGACGGGTGCATCGGGTCGACCCAGTAGAGGACCCGGCGCGCCCCGTCGGCGGGCGCGGGGGATCGGACCAGGCGACCGGCGGCGAAGCCGGCCACGACGAGCACCAACGACAGCGAGACGACTCTGACCTTGCTCATGGCGCGCTCCGGACGCGGACGTGAGAGGGACGAGGGGAGTGGATGAAGCGGGGAGGCGGATCGCCGGGTACTAGCCGGCGCGCGCCCCGGTCGTGGGGACCCGGAGCGCGCGCCGCCCGGAGGTCACTTCCCGAGCACCCAGCCGAACATCATGGCGTGGTCCTCGTGGGCCAGGTTGTGGCAGTGGGCCACGTACCGCCCGGTGAAGGTCCGGAAGTTCCGGACCACGACCACGGTCTCGCTCGGGTCGAGCGCGATGACGTCGTCCTTCCCGGTGTCGTCCTGGTGCCCCGGCACCGAGGTGGCCGGCTTCCCGTTGCGCGAGATGACGTGGTGCTCCTCCATGTGGAGGTGCATCGGGTGGGTCCAGCCGCCGCCGCCGTTCTTGATGACCCAGATCTCGGGCTGGCCCTGCTTGACCGTCGCGAGGGGCACGGTCGGGTCGAACGGGTGGCCGTTGATGAGCCACTGGATCTCGCCGCCGAAGCCGCCGCGCTGCAGCTCGAAGGTGCGGGTCGGGATGGTGGACAGGTCGGGGAGCTTCGGCTGCGGGCGCAGGGTCATGCCGGGGGTCGGCATCACGCTGTTGTCGACGGCGTCGTCGCCGATGACGATCTTGAGGAGCGGGATCTTGTACTTCGGGTCGAGGCCGA
>DASTGK010000274.1:0-4990 GCA_035719085.1 Anaeromyxobacteraceae bacterium | reverse complement strand
GCTCGACCTCGACCTGCGCACCCCCGACGGCCGCTGGTACCTGCGCGGCCAGGCGACCGGCTCGCGCCACGGGGGCGGCGCCCCGGAGCTGACCCTGGCCGACGGCACGGCGCTGCGCCGCGGCGACCTCGGCGGCGGCGGCTTCGTCTCGCTCGGGAAGCAGGGGGGCGAGCCGTGGCGCTTCGACCTCGTCTGGGAGTACGAGTCGCCCCGCCTCGACCTCAACGCCGCCGGCTACCAGAAGACGCAGAACGAGCAGAAGGGGCGGGCGGTGCTGCGCTGGGTGCGGCCGGGCGGCGGCGGCCCCTTCCACGAGTACCTGGCCTTCCTCGGCGCCGAGACGCGCTGGACCACCGACGGCCGGGGGCTCAACCGCGGCAACGCCCTCTGGGTCGTGGCGCAGGTGCAGCTGCGCAGCTTCCACACCATCGGCACCACGCTCAGCCTCGAGAGCGACTCCGACGACGTGCGCGAGCTCGCTGGGACCGGCGTGGCGCTGCGCCGGCCCGGGCTGGCCGGCGCCGAGGTCTGGGTCGCCACCGACAAGGGGCTGCCCGTCTGGATCGAGCTCGACCTGTACGCCACCCGCAACCGCTCGCTCGGGCCGCTCCCGGCCACCGTCTCGGGCGGCGCCCAGCTCACGCTGGCGGTGCGCCCCCACCCGCGCGCCGAGACCAAGCTCGACCTCCTCCTCGACGACCCGCGCTTCGCCGCCCGCTGGGTCGAGGACCTCACGTCGGGCGACCACCTCCTCGCGGCGCTCCACGCCCCGTCGCTCTCGGTGACGCTGCGGCAGCAGCTCGTCCTCACGCCGCGCCTCACGCTGCAGGGCTACGCGCAGCTCTTCGCCGCGGCGGCGCGCTACGGCCCCACCTACACCGCCCCGGCCTCGGCCGGCGGCGTCGTCGGCCCGTCCGAGCTCGCGCCCGGCGGCGCCCCCACCGCGTCCCCGGACTACCGCGAGGCGAAGCTGGCGCTGAACGCCGTGCTCCGCTGGGAGTACCGGCTCGGCTCGACGCTCTTCCTCGTCTACACGCGGGCGCAGGCCGAGCCGCCCTGGCCCGGCAGCGACGCGCCGCCGCTCACGCTCCGGCCGCTCCGGCTGGCGCGCGGGCCGACCACCGACACCGTGCTCGTGAAGTGGACCTGGCGCTTCGGCGCGTGACGCGCCGGGGCACGGGGCACGGAGAACGGGTTCGGGTTCGGGTTCGGGTCGGTGAGCTACGAGCCCTCGACGCGCATCCCCTTGGGGATGACGACGATGCCGCTCTCGGTGACGTGGAAGCGCTTGCGGTCGGCCTCGGTGTCGTAGCCGATGACCGTGCCGGCCGGCACCTCGACGTGCTTGTCGATGATGGCGCGCCGGATGCGGCAGTGGCGGCCGATGTTCACCTTCTCGAAGACGATCGAGTCGTCGATGGTGGTGTAGCTGTTGACGCGCACCGAGGGCGAGAGGATGCAGCGGTTCACCGCGCCGCCCGAGATGATGCAGCCCTCGGAGACGAGCGAGTCGGTGGCGCGGCCGACCCGGTGCTCCCCCTCGTTGTTGAAGACGAACTTGGCCGGCGGCGCGTTGGCGTGGAGCGTGTAGATGGGCCAGTGGTCGTTGTAGAGCGAGAAGACCGGGTCGACCGCGACGAGGTCCATGTTGGCCTGGAAGTAGGCGTCGAGGTTCCCGACGTCGCGCCAGTAGCCGCGCTCCTTGGCCCCCTGCCCCGGCACGTCGTTGGTGGTGAAGTCGTAGACGAAGACGCGCCGGCGGGTGTGCATGCCGGTGACGATCGACTTGCCGAAGTCGTGGGCGCTGGCCGCGTCGCCGGCGTCGTTGACGATCTCCTGCACCAGCTCCTTGGTGGTGAAGAGGTAGTTGCCCATCGAGGCGAGGCAGCGCGTCGGGTCGCCGGGGATGGTCTTGGGGTCGCTCTTCGGCTTCTCGACGAAGCCGATCATCCGCCCCTCGGCGTCCACCTCGATGATGCCGAAGTCCTTGGCGTCGGCCACCGGCACCGGGATGGCGGCCACGGTCAGGTCGGCGCGCCGGTCGACGTGGAAGTCGAGCATCTGCCGCACGTCCATGCGGTAGACGTGGTCGGCGCCGAAGACGAAGGTGTACTCCGGCTCCTCGTCGGTGATGATGTTGAGGTTCTGGTAGATGGCGTCGGCCGAGCCCTCGAACCACTTGGGGCCGTAGCGCATCTGCGCCGGGACGATCTCCACGTACTCGTTCAAGAAGGCCGACAGCCGCCAGGCCCGCTGCACGTGCGTGTTGAGCGACTCCGACTTGTACTGCACCAGCACCTTCATCTTGAGGATGCCGGAGTTGGCGAAGTTGGAGAGGACGAAGTCGATGATGCGGTAGCGCCCGCCGAAGGGCACCGCCGGCTTGGCGCGCTCGCGGGTCAGCGGGTCGAGGCGGCGTCCCTCGCCGCCGGCCAGGATCATCGCGAGCAGCTTGGCCATGTGGGCGGTCTCCCGTGGCGTCCGTCTGCGAATGTACGGCCCCACCCCGGGCGGGGCAAGGAAGCGCCGCCGATTCCGGCGCGCTGCGACGATTCACCCGTTCACCCCGGGCGCAGCACCGGGCCGTGGGCCGCCTCGTGCGCCAGGAGCTTGCGCTTCACGTCGAGCCCGCCGGCGTAGCCGCCCAGCCGGCCGCCGACCGCGACGACGCGGTGACAGGGCACCAGGATGGCCACCGGGTTGGAGCCGTTGGCCGCGCCGACGGCGCGGGCCGCCCCCGGCTTCCCGAGCGACGCCGCCAGCTCGCCGTAGGTGCGCACCTCGCCCCACGGGATGGCGACGAGGGCGCGCCAGACCTCGCGCTGGAAGTCGGAGCCGCGCAGGTCGAGCGCCGGCAGGTGGGGCGGCCTCCCGGCGAAGTAGTCGGCGAGCGCCTGGCGCGCCGCCTCGAGGTGGCCGCGGGCCAGCGTCGAGACGGCCGCCTGCGCCGGGCCCCGCTCGCCGAAGGCGATGCCGCACACCCCCTGGTCGGTCGCCTCGATGGTGAGCCAGCCGACGGGGGAGCGGTAGCGAGACCGGGCGGTCACGCGCCCTCCCTGGCCGGCGAGGCCGCCACGGCGCCGCCGGCCGCCGCGCCCGCCGCCGCCGCGAGCGCGAACCGCTCGCGCACCGCGGCGATCTCCTCGTTCACCCGGGCGAGCACGTCGGCCTTCTCGCGGAACGGCAGGAAGGCCGACTTGAAGCCCTGCACCACCAGCGTGCACAGGTCGTCGAGCGTGAAGCCGAGCTCGCGGTGGGCCAGCATCAGCTCCTTGGTGCAGGTGGTGTCGGTGATGAGCCGGTTGTCGGTGTTGACGGTCACGCGCAGGCCGAAGTCGAAGTAGAAGCGGAGCGGGTGGGCGGCGAGGCCGGTGACCGAGCCGGTCTGCACGTTGGACGACGGGCACATCTCGAGCGGGAGCCGGTGGTCGTTCACGTAGTTGAGCAGGTCGCCGCTCTCGCGCAGCCGCACCCCGTGGCCGATGCGGTGGGCGCCGCAGACGTGGACCGCCTGGGCGATCGACTCCGGCCCGTAGGCCTCGCCGGCGTGGATGGTGAGGTTGACGTTGTTGTCGAGGATGAGCTGCAGCGCCTCGCGGTGGTGGCGCGGCGGGTTGCCCTCCTCGGCGCCGGCCAGGTCGAAGCCGACGACGCCCTTGCCCTTGTAGGCGACGGCCAGCTCGGCGAGCCGCACCGAGGTGGCCGGGTCCATGTGGCGGATGCCGCAGATGATGACGTTCGACTTGACGCCGGCCTCGCGCTCGGCCTGGCGCAGGCCGTCGAGCACGGCGTCGACGATGGCGGTCGGCTTGAGGCCGCGGCGCGTGTGGAGCACCGGCGAGTAGCGGACCTCGAGGTAGCGGACGTTCTCGGCGGCGCAGTCGAGCGCCAGCTCGCGGGCCGCCCGCTGCAGCGCCTCCTCGGTCTGCAGCACGGCGAGCGTCACGTCGAAGGCGGTGAGGTAGTCCTCCAGCGAGCCGCAGATCTCGCCCATGTGGATGGCGCGGGCCAGGCCGGCCGGCTCGTCCGCCGGGAGCCGCACCCCCTGCGCCTCGGCCAGCTCGAGGATGGTGGCGAGCCGGAGCGAGCCGTCGAGGTGGCAGTGGAGGTCGGTCTTGGGCAGCGCCCGCACCAGCGCCTCGGTGACCGAAGGGGCGGGACGCAGGGCGGCGGGCGCGCGCATGGTCCCCATCTTACGCCTGGAGCGGCGGACGGGAGGTGCCATGCTCCCCGCATGACCCGCGGCCTCGTCGCCTTCGCCATCCGGCTCGTCCTCTCCGCCGCCGCCCTCTGGGGCGCTGTCGCCTTCGTCACCCCCGACAACCCGGCCAACACCTTCGGCAGGGCGGCCCTCATCTCGGTCGTCCTGTCGATCGCCTGGTACGTGACGCTGGCGCGCTTCCTCTGGTTCCTGCTCGTCCCCTGGCTCCTCTACGTCGCCTTCTGGCTCGGGACGATCATGGGGAGCTACGGGCTCGGCTTCGTCCAGGCGCTCCTCGTGGCCGTGGGCCTCGCCGTCCTCTCCTGGCTCGTCGAGGCGATCTTCGGCGTGAAGACCTTCCGCCGCGGCGACTGACGGCGGGTCAGTCGAGGGCGATCTCGATCCAGCCGCGCAGCGCGTTGACGAGCCAGAGCCGGCGCGCCCGCCCGAGGTCGCCGCGCGGGAGGGGCCGCTCGCGCACCTCGCCGCGGGCGAGGAGCCCGGCCCGGAAGACGCCCGGCAGGAGGCCGTCGTCGAGCGGCGGCGTGACGCGCTCGCCGTCGAGCTCCGCCACGAGGTTGCCGATGGTCCCCTCGGTGGCGCGCCCCGCCTCGTTCCAGAGGAGGACGTCGAAGGCCCCGGGCCGGCCGGCGCGGAGCACATCGTACCGCTCCCGCCGCGCCGTCTTGTGGAAGAGCGACGGATCGCGCGAGGAGACCGGGGTCGCCGCGAAGGCGACGCGCGCCGGCCCATCGAGCGGCGCCGGGAGCGGGGCGCGCTCCAGCCGCG
>DASTGK010000273.1:0-7409 GCA_035719085.1 Anaeromyxobacteraceae bacterium | reverse complement strand
GGGCGAACTTGGTCGCCAGCCAGGCGAGGTGGGCGCGGTCGTCGTCGTCGAGCGCGCGCCCCGGGCGGAAGGCGAGGCCGAGCGCGCCGGTGGTCCGCCCCTCCACCTCGAGGGGCAGGGCGGCGAGCCCCAGGACCGCCGGGCCGTGCGTCTCGGCCAGCTCCGGGTAGCGCCGCCGCGCCTCGTCGGCGTCGTCGAGGTAGATGCTCCGGCCGGTGCGAAAGGCCTCGGCGAGCGGCTGGTGGGCCGCCACGGCGAAGCGCGCCTTGGCCCGGAGCCGCTCGGCGCCGGCGCCGAAGGCGTCGAGCACGACGAGCTCGTCGCCGTCGGGCGCGACGACGAAGCCGGCGAGCGCCCCGAAGGCGCCGAGCCCGGCCTCGAACATGGCGCGCGCGACGTCCGGCACGGTGCGCGCCGCGGCGAGCGAGGCCGTCAGCCGCTGCCCCTGGTCGAGCCGCTGCCGGGCGGCGCGCTCCACCTGGAAGGCGCGGGCCCGGTCGATGGCCAGGGCGCACTGGCTGGCGACGCCGGCGGCCAGCTCGGCGTCGTCGGCCAGCGGCGGCGCCGCCGCGGTGGCGTAGTGGACGTGGAAGACGCCGAGCACCTGGCGCGAGACGAGGAGCGGCAGCGTGAGCCGGCTCCCGGCGCCGACCCGGTCCAGCCAGGCGCCCTCCTCCGCCTCGGCCTCGGCGCGCGCGAACCAGACCGGGCGGGCCTCTCGCAGCGCCAGCGCGGTGTGCGGCACGCGCTCGAGCGGGATGACGGCGCCGGTCCGCTCGCGCGGCCACCCCTCGGCGAGGCCGCGGATCGACTGGCCGTCCGGCTCGAGGAGGAAGATGGCCCCCTCGACGCCGCCGAGCAGGTCGACGGCGCGGTGCAGCGCGATCTGCAGCACGCGGCGCACGTCGAGGCCGGCGGAGAGCTCCTCCGAGAGCGAGGCGAGGAGCAGCGCCCGCTCGCGCATCCGCTCGGCGGCGCGGCGGGTGAGCACGTCGCGCGTCGTCTCTACGGCCGTGCCGAGCACGGCCGGCGCCTCGCCCGGCCGGAGCGGCAGCCGGCGGTAGCTGAAGGTGAACCAGCGCTGCTCCGGGGCGGCGCCCGGCTCGGGGGCGAGGTCGAGCGGCAGATCGGTGGCGAGGAACGGCTCGCCCGTCTCGGCGACCCTCCGGAGGAGCGGCAGGAGCTGGCCGGCCAGCTCCGGCACCACCTCGGCCACGCTCCGGCCGACGAGGTGGCGCCCGGCGAGGAGGGCCGCGGTGGCCGGGTTGGCCACCTCGTAGACGAAGTCGGGGGCCCGCAGCACCGCGATGGCGACGGGGGCCGTCTCGAGGACGAGGTCGAGCAGGTCGCCCTGCGCCGGCCCCGAGGCTCTGTCCGACGGTCGTCCCACGCGGCCCCCCGAGGAAGGCTCGAAGATACCACCGCGCCCGCCCCCCGGCCGGTCCGGGTGGGTGCCCCGGCCGCGCTGCGCTCAGCCCTCCTCGCGCAGGCAGGACTCCAGGATGTCCATGCCGGTGTCGACGTCGTACGCGTCGAGCACGAGCGGCGGCGAGAGCCGGAAGGTGCTCTTGCCGCAGCCGAGGAGCAGCAGGCCGCGGTGGAAGGCCTTCTCGGAGATCCGGTCCAGGGCCGCCACGTGCGGCTCCTTGGTGGCCCGGTCCTTGACGAGCTCGAGCCCGATCATGAGGCCGCGGCCGCGCACGTCGCCCACGATGGGGTAGCGCTCCTGCAGCTGGCGGGCGCGGGCCAGGAGCCGCTCGCCCATCTCGCGCACGTGGGGCAGGGCCGCCTCGACCACGTCGAGCGTGGCGAGCGCCGCGGCGCAGGCCACGGGGTTGCCGCCGAAGGTGGAGCCGTGCGAGCCGGAGCCCCAGGTCATCACCGCCTCGCGCGCCACCAGCGCGCCGATGGGCATGCCGGAGCCGAGCCCCTTGGCCGTCACCAGGATGTCCGGCTCGACGTCCTCCCACTCGCAGGCCCACATCTTGCCGGTGCGGCCGGCGCCGCACTGCACCTCGTCGGCCACGAGCAGGATGCCGTGCCGGTCGCACAGCGCCCGCAGCGCCCGCAGGAATCCCTCGGGCGGGACGATGTAGCCGCCCTCGCCCTGGATCGGCTCGACGAAGATGGCGGCCACGTCCTCGGGCGCCACGTGCCGGGTGAAGAGGTCCTCCTCGATGGCCGCGATGGTCGCCTTGACGCAGCCGTTGCCGTCGAGGCCGGCCGGGGCGCGGTAGGGGTTGCAGTAGGGGACGTGGTGCACGTCGGGCAGGAACGGGCCGAAGTGCTGGTGCTGCTTCACCTTGCTCGAGGTGAGGCTCATGGCGCCGTAGCTGCGCCCGTGGAAGGCGCCGTGGAAGGCGACGAGCGCCGGCCGCCGGGTGTGGAAGCGGGCCAGCTTGATGGCCCCCTCGATCGCCTCGGTGCCGGAGTTGGTGAGGAGCACGCGCTTCGGGGAGGCGCCGGGCCCGAGCAGCGCCAGCCGCTCGGCCAGCCGCGCGAAGCCCTCGTAGTAGAAGTCGGTGCCGCAGACGTGGAGGAAGCGGCCCGCCTGCTCGCGGATGGCCGCCACCACCGCCGGGTGGTTGTAGCCGGTCGAGGAGACGGCGATGCCGGCCATGAAGTCGATGAACCGGTTGCCGTCGACGTCCTCGACCATGGCGCCCGCGCCCCCGCCGATCACCAGCGGGTACTCCTTGATGTACGAGGGCGAGGTGTAGCGGGCGTCCCGCTCCACGATGGCCCGGCCCCTGGGCCCGGGCAGCGGCGTCGAGACGCGCGGGTAGTCGCGGGCGGTCACGGCGCCACCTCCGCCTGCAGCGCCTCGGGCCGGAGGCCGGCGGCCACCTGCCGGCGCCACCAGGCCTGCCCCGCCTCGGGCAGCGTGTAGATCGGATCGTAGTAGGGGTAGCGGCGGTGCAGGGCGTCGGGGTCGCCCGCCTCGAGCCGGGTCAGGTAGTTCTTGGTCCAGAGGCTGACGCCGCGCTCCCGGTCGTACTCGGCCACCTGGTGGACCCAGCGCTTGCCGACGAAGGGGACGTCGCAGACGAGCCGCGGCGTGGCGAAGCCGGGCAGGTAGCCCATGATGTCGTGCTGCAGCTGCTGCGCCTCCCAGAGCGCCACGCGCCAGTGCTCGCTGTTGGGCAGCTGGTCGCACATGTAGAAGTAGTACGGCAGGATCTTGGCGTGATCGAGCAGCGCGAAGGAGAGGTCGAGCAGGTCCTGCGAGGTCGCGTTCACGCCGCGCAGGAGCACGCCCTGGTTCCGCACGTCGCGGAAGCCGATCTCGAGGAGCTTGCGCGCCGCCTTGCCGAGGAGCGGCGTCACCTGCCGGGCGTTGTTGACGTGGGTGTGGAGCGCCAGGTCGACGCCGCGGTCGAAGGCCTTCCTGGCGAGCCGCTCCAGGCCGGCCAGCACCTCGGGCTGCAGGAAGTGCTGCGGCAGCCCGGCCAGCCCCTTGGAGGCGAGCCGCACGTCGCGGATGCTCGGGATGTCGAGCAGCGCGCTCACGAACGGCTCGAGCTGGCTGATGGGCAGGTTGGCCACGTCGCCGCCCGAGACCACCACGTCGCGCACCGTCGGCGTCTGGCGCAGGTAGTCGAGCATGGCCTGCCAGCGCGCCGGCTGCGGCGTGGCGAAGCGCAGCTTCTTCACGCCGGGCACGTCGTGGCCGACGAGGTCCATGCGCGTGCAGTGGCCGCAGTACTGCGGGCAGGTGGCGAGCAGCTCGGCCAGCACCTTCGTCGGGTAGCGGTGCGTCAGCCCCTCGGCCGCCCACATGTCGTGCTCGTGCAGGCTGTCGCGCGAGGCCATGGGGTGGTTGGGCCAGTCGGTGCGCCGGTCGGCGTCGGCCGGGAGCATGTAGCGCCGCACCGGGTCGTGCCACAGGTCGGCGAGGTCCATGGTGTTGAGCATGTGCGGCGGCACCAGGATCGACATGGTGGCGCGGCGCGACTGGTCGAGCGCGATGCTCTCGGCCAGGTCGTCGGGCAGGTGCTCGCCGAGCGTCTCCTTGAGCTCGCGCAGGTTCTTCACGGTGTGGCGCCGCTGCCAGGTGGCGTCCTCCCACTCGGCGCGGGTGACGGCGCGGAAGGCCGGGATGCGCGTCCAGTCCGGCTCCACGCACTCGCGGGCGGGCTGGTAGGGGATCGGCTGGGCGCTGGGGAGGGGCGCGGCCGGGCTGGTGGTGCTTCGCATGGGCGACCTCGACGGCTCGGGTGGGGGCCGGCGGCCGGGAGCGGCCGGCATGGCTTGACCGTCCGTACCGATAATATATTGTATATTCTTAAGCAAGCCCCCCGACCACTCCGAGGCGCCCATGACGGCCACGAACGCCCCCATGCCGCAGAAGATCACCTACACCTCCGCCAACGTCGACCTGGAGGCCTTCCACCGGGCCTTCGACGCGGCGCTCGCCGAGGTGCGGGCCGACGCCGGGAAGCGCCACCCGCTCGTCATCGGCGGCGAGCCGGTGGAGACGGCCCGGCCGCCCATCGTCGACGTCTCGCCCATCGACACGAGCCGCGTGCTCGGCCTCTTCGCCGCCGCCGGCCCGGAGGAGGTGGACCGCGCCGTCCGCTCCGCCAAGGCGGCGCAGAAGGGCTGGGGCGCCCTCCCCTGGTACGAGCGGATCGGCGTCATGCGCCGCGCCGCCGCCCTCATCCGCGAGCGCAAGTTCAAGCTCGCCGCGGTCATGGCCGTCGAGGTGGGCAAGAACCGGCTCGAGGCGATGGGCGACGCCGAGGAGGCGGCCGACCTCGTCGACTACTACTGCCAGCAGGTCGAGGACCACGACGGCTTCGTGCGCGACATGGCGCGCATGACGGCCATCGAGCGGAACACCGACACGCTCCGCCCCTACGGCGTCTTCGCCTGCGTCGCCCCCTTCAACTTCCCGCTGGCCCTCTCCACCGGCATGTCGGCGGCGGCGCTCATGATGGGCAACGCGGTGGTCTACAAGCCGGCCGAGGACACCCCCTGGACCGGCCTGCTGCTCCACGAGGCCTACCGCGACGCCGGCGTGCCGCCGGGCGTCTTCCAGTTCGTGAGCGGGCGCGGCCGCGAGATGGGCGACGCCCTCTGGAGCCACCCGCAGACCGACGGCATCGTCTTCACCGGCTCGCGCGAGGTGGGGATGCGCATCTTCCACGGGCTGTCGCAGCGCTGGGTGAAGCCCTGCCTCATGGAGCTCGGCGGCAAGAACGCCGTGATCGTCACCCGCTCCGCCGACCTCGACGCCGCCGCCGAGGGCGTGATGCGCTCCTCCTTCGGGCTGCAGGGGCAGAAGTGCAGCGCCACGAGCCGCGTCTACGTCGACCGGGCGGTGGCCGCCCGCTTCCTCGAGGCGCTCGTCGAGCGCACCCGCGCCGTCCGCATGGGCGACCCGACCGAGCGCGACGTCTGGTTCGGCCCGGTGGTCAACGGGCGCGCCGTGGAGCGCTTCGAGCGGGCCGTGGGCCAGGCGGCGCGCGAGGGGCGCGTCGTCCTCGGCGGCGAGCGGCTGCGCGGCGGGCTCTTCGACAAGGGCCACTTCGTGGCGCCCACGATCGTCGAGCTGCCGCTCCAGAGCACGCTCTTCGGCGAGGAGCTCTTCGCGCCGCTCCTCTCGGTGGGCGTGGTCGACGGCTTCGACCAGGCCATCGCCGAGAGCAACCGGGCCGACTACGGCCTGACCGCCGGCATCTTCTCGGGCGAGCCGGCCGAGGTGCAGCGCTTCTTCGACGAGGTGGAGGCCGGGGTCTGCTACGCCAACAAGCGGACCGGCGCCACCACCGGCGCCTGGCCGGGGGCGCAGCCCTTCTGCGGCTGGAAGGGGAGCGGCGGCTCGGGCAAGGGCGGCTGCGGGCCCTTCTACGTGCAGCAGTTCGGCCGGGAGCAGAGCCGGACCGTGGTGACCCCGTGACGGCCCACGCCCACCCCGGCCCCCTCCCCGGCCGCGCCGCGCCGTGGACGGCGTCCCCGACCTCGCCTATGACCTCTCCCGTGCACCTCGACCGGATCCTGCAGCGGCTCCCCAACCGGCGCCTCGCCACCCATGAGCTCGTGGCCGACGTGCTGCGGGAGGCGATCACCAGCGGTCACTTGAAGGCCAACGACCCGCTGCCGCAGCAGGAGATCGCCGAGCAGCTCGAGGTGAGCCACATCCCGGTGCGCGAGGCGCTGCGCCAGCTCCAGTCGGAGGGGCTCGTCACCTACCAGCCCAACCGCGGCGCCACGGTGACGGCCCACACGCCCGACGAGATCCGCGAGATCTACGAGATCCGGGCCATCCTGGAGACGGCGGCGGTGCGGCGCGCGGCGGCCCGGCTCGACGGCAAGGCGCTCGACGAGGCGGCCCGGATCCTCTCGGCGGCCGAGGCGGCCGAGGACGACGCCGCCTGGGGCACGCACGACGTCGACTTCCACCGGATCATCTACGACCTCGACGGGCGGCCCCACCTCAAGGAGCTCATCGACGGGCTGCTGCGGCGCGTCGACCGCTACTGGCTGCTGCACGGCCTCATGCTGCGCCACCGGCGCGAGTTCGAGGCGGAGCACCGCAGGCTGCTCGCGGCGATGCGGGCGCACGACGGGGAGAAGGCGGCGAAGCTGCTGGAGCGCCACCTGGCCGGCGCCGCCGACCTCCTCGTCGCCGCGCTGGAGCCGTAGCCACCACCCACACAGCCGGCGCGCTCCGCCGAGCAGGCGGGCGGGCGCGCCAGGGGCGAGCCATGCACGGGAAGGTCGTGTCCATGAAGGACGCCATCGCGGCGCACGTCCACGACGGCGACACGGTGGTCATCGAGGGGTTCACCCACCTCATCTGCTTCGCCGCCGGCCACGAGATCATCCGGCAGGGTCGCCGCAATCTCACGCTGGCGCGACTCACCCCCGATCTGATTTACGACCAGATGATCGCCGCCGGCTGCGCCCGGAAGCTGATCTTTTCCTGGGCCGGTAATCCCGGCGTAGGCTCGTTGCACGCCTTCCGCCGGGCGACCGAAGGGGCTGCGCCGTCCCTCGAGCTCGAGGAGTACTCGCATTTCGGGATGGTGGCGCGGTTTTCCGCCGGCGCCGCCCGGCTGCCGTTCTGGACGATGCGTGACTACGCCGGCACCGACCTGCCACGGGCGAACCCGGCGATCAAGAACGTCGTCTGCCCCTACACCGGGGAGCAGCTCGCGACCGTCCCCGCGCTGAATCCTGATGTGACCATCATCCACGCGCAGCGCGCCGACGCGGCGGGCAATACACAGATCTGGGGCCTCGTCGGCGTGCAGAAGGAAGCGGCATTCGCGTCGCAGCGCGTCATCGTCGTCGTGGAGGAGCTGGTCGACACCGCCGTGATCCGGGCCGACCCCAATCGCACGCTGATCCCCGGCGTGATCGTCTCGGGCGTCGTGGTCGAGCCGTGGGGGGCGCACCCGTCC
>DASTGK010000272.1:0-8370 GCA_035719085.1 Anaeromyxobacteraceae bacterium | reverse complement strand
CGGCGGCGAGCAGGCCGGCGAGGAGCCGCAGGTTGCCGAGGGAGAGGTCGACGGCGCCGCGCCGGACGAGCAGCTCCGGGAAGATGATGGCCGAGAGGACCGCGGCCGGCACGAAGCGCAGGGCCCGGGTGAGCAGCGGCGGGAACTCCACGCGGCCGAGCAGGGCGATGAAGGAGAGCCGGATGGCGAAGGTGACGAGGCCGGCCACGGCCAGGGTCGGGAGCCAGGTGGTCACGCGCGGCGCGCCTCCACGACGAGGCCGGTGACGATGCCGGCCACCGCGGCCAGCATGAGGCCGAGCTTGTAGGGCAGGGCGTAGGCGGCGACGCCGAGCGCCCCGGCCGCCAGCGCCGCGGCCAGCGAGGCCCGGTCCTTCAGCGCCGGGAAGACGAGGGCGATGAAGGTGAGCGCCAGGGTGAAGTCGAGCGACCAGCTGGCCGGCACCTGCGCGCCGAGGAAGAGGCCGGCGGCGGTGCTCGCCTGCCAGGAGGCCCAGAGCGTCAGGCCGGCGCCGAGGAAGTACCAGTGGCGGTGCGGCGAGGGCGGCGCGGCGAGGGCGTCGTCGCGGGCGTAGCGGGCCGCCGCCACGAAGTAGGCCTCGTCGGTGAGCAGGTAGGCGAGGAGCGCCTTCCACCCGGCGCGCAGGTGCGAGAGGCGCGGGGCCACCGAGGCGCTGTAGAGGGCGTGGCGCAGGTTGACCACGAAGACGGTGAGGACCAGGACCGCCGGCGGCACCGCCTCGCGGACGAGCTGCGTGGCGATGAGCTGGGCCGAGCCGGCGAAGAGCACCGACGACATGGCCTGCGAGGTGAAGGGCGAGAGGCCGGCGCCGAGCGCCAGCACGCCGTAGATCATGCCGAAGGGGACGACGCCGAGCAGGATGGGCAGCTCGTCGCGGCAGCCGAGGAGGAGCTCGCGGGCCGGCCCGGGCGTGGGGGCGGGCGCGGCGGTGGAGGCGGGGGCGGCGGTCGGCATGGGGGCGGCAGGATACCGCGAACCGGCCCGGCGCCGCGGCGCGTGGACGGCGGCGGCCGGCTCTGGCATCGTCGGCCGCCATGCCGCTCAAGCCGAGTGCCCAGCGGGTGCAGGACGCGCTCACCGCGCGCGGGTTCGCGAACCAGGTGGTGGAGCTCGAGGCGACCGCCCGCAGCGCCGCCGAGGCCGCGGCCGCGGTCGGCTGCGAGGTGGGGCAGATCGCCAAGTCGCTCGTCTTCCGGGGGGCCGGGTCGGGCCGCGCGGTGCTCGTCATCGCGAGCGGCGCCAACCGGGTCGACCTCGCCAAGGTGGCGGCGCTGGTGGGCGAGCCGCTCGATCGGGCCGACGCCGAGCTGGTGCGCGCCCGGACCGGCTTCGCCATCGGCGGCATCCCGCCGCTCGGCCACGCCGAGCCGCTCCTCACGGTCATCGACGAGGACCTCCTGCGCCACGCGCGGATCTGGGCGGCGGCCGGCCACCCGAACGCCGTCTTCCCGCTCACGCCGGACGAGCTCGTCCGCATCACCGGGGGCCAGGTGGCCAGGACCGCCTGAGGAGCCCCCCGGAACGGCGACGGGCCGGACCCGCCAGGATCCGGCCCGTGCCACGGCGCGCGGCGGCCGCTACTCGCCGAGGTAGGCCTTGCGGACCTCGGGCGAGGCGAGCAGCTCCTTGCCCGTGCCGCGCATCACGATCTCGCCCGTCTCGAGCACGTAGGCCCGGTGGGCCAGCTGCAGCGCCTTGTGGGCGTTCTGCTCGACGAGCAGGAGCGACACGCCGGTGGAGGAGACGTCGCGGAGCACGCTGAAGATGCGCTCCACGATCTGCGGCGCCAGGCCGAGCGAGGGCTCGTCGAGGAGCAGCAGCTTGGGGCGGCTCATGAGGGCGCGCGCCACGGCCAGCATCTGCTGCTCGCCGCCGGAGAGCGTGCCGGCCACCTGGTTGCGCCGCTCCGCCAGGATGGGGAAGAGGCCGTAGGCCTTGTCGGCGTCGGCCTGGATGCCGTCCCGGTCCTTGCGCAGGTAGGCGCCCAGCTCCAGGTTCTCGCGGCAGGTCAGGTTGAGGAAGATGCCGCGCCCCTCGGGGGCGTGGGCCATGCCGCGCGCCACCAGGTCGTGCGAGGCGAGCTTGGTCACGTCCTCGCCGCGGAAGGTGATGGTGCCGGTGGTCGGCCGCAGCATCTTGGAGACGGCCCGCAGCGTGGTGGTCTTGCCGGCGCCGTTGGCGCCGATGAGGGCCACCACCTCGCCCTCAGGCACCTCCAGCGAGACGCCGCGCAGCGCGTGGATGCCGCCGTAGTGGACCTGCAGGTCCTTGATCTCGAGGATGGACCCGCTCATCGCCCCTCACCTCCGACCGGTACCGCGATGTGCTTCTCTTCCAGGTAGGCGTCGCCCAGGTAGGCCTCGATCACCTTCGGGTCCTTGCGGATCTCCTCCGGCTTGCCGCGCGCGATGGTCACGCCGTGGTCGAGGACGATGAGCCGCTCCGAGACGCCCATGACGAGCCGCATGTCGTGCTCGATGACCAGGATGGAGATGCCGAAGCGATCCCGGATCGAGCGGATGAGCTGCATCAGCTCGACCTTCTCGGCCGAGTTCATGCCGGCGGCCGGCTCGTCGAGGCAGAGCACCTTGGGGCCGGTGGCCAGGGCGCGGGCGATCTCGAGCCGCCGCTGCTCGCCGTAGGGCAGGTTGCGCGAGAGCTCGTCGCGGCGGTGCGCCAGCCCCATGACGGCGAGGTACTCCTCGGCGCGGGCCCGGATGCGCTCCTCCTCCTCGTGGTGGCGCGCCGTCTGGTAGAGCGCGTCGGCGAAGCCGGCCTCGCAGGTGGCGTGGCAGGCGACGCGCACGTTGTCGAGCGCCGAGAGCTGCTTGAAGAGCCGGATGTTCTGGAAGGTGCGGGCCACGCCCTTGGCGCAGATCTGGTGGGGCCGCTGCCCGTTGACCCGCTCCCCGGCCAGCACCACGTCGCCCTCGGTCGGCTCGTAGACGCCGGTGATGGCGTTGAAGGCGGTGGTCTTGCCGGCGCCGTTCGGGCCGATGAGCCCGACGAGCTCGCCGGGCGCCATGGTCAGGTTGAACTCGGAGAGGGCCTTCAGGCCCCCGAACCGCATGGTGACGTTCTTCACCTCGAGCGGGTTCACGGGGCCTCCTTGGCGCCGGCCGGGGCGGCGCGGCCGCGGCCGAAGCGCTTGAAGAAGGCCAGGTCCCAGAGCTCGTGGGTGCCGAAGAGCCCCTGGGGGCGGGTCAGCATGAGGACGATGAGGAGGAAGGCGTAGGTGACCATGCGGAAGCTCTGGAACTCGCGCAGCGCCTCGAGGCCGATGGTCAGCACGATGGCCGAGACCACCGAGCCGGTGATCGATCCGAGGCCGCCGAGCACGATCATCACCACCACCTCGATGGAGCGGATGAAGGTGAACATGCGCGGCGTGGCGAGCATGATGGCGTGGGAGACGAGGGCGCCCGCCAGGCCGGCGTAGGCGGCCGAGATGACGAAGGCCCGGACCTTGTAGCCGGTGGTGTCGACGCCCATGGCCTCGGCGGCCACCTCGTCGTCGCGGATGGCGAAGAGGGCGCGCCCCTGGCTGGAGACCGAGAGCCGCCGGGCCATGACGACGGTGGCCAGGGCGCACAGCCCGACCCAGACCATGTTGGTCCGCTGCGGCAGGCCGGAGAGGCCGGTGGCCTGCCCCAGCGCCTTCATGTTCTCGATGACGGAGCGGATGATCTCGCCGAAGCCGAGCGTCACGATGGCCAGGTAGTCGCCGCGCAGGCGCAGCGACGGCATGCCCACGAGCAGGCCGGCCAGCGCCGCGGTGGTCATGGCGGCGAGGAGCGCCAGGCCGAAGAAGACCTGGTCGGAGATCGCCGCCGGCAGGAAGGCGAGCTGCACGCCGGAGAGGGCCAGCGTGATCTTGGCCGCCGTGTAGGCGCCCACCGCCATGAAGCCGGCGTGGCCGAGCGAGAACTGCCCGGTGAAGCCGTTCACGACGTTGAGCGACACCGCCAGGACGATGTTGACGCCCACGGTGATGAGGATGAGCCGGAACGCGTCCGGGGTGGCCTCGCCCAGCAGCCAGAAGATGGGCGCGCCGACGACGAAGGGGAGGAACGACTTGACGACCGGCCAGGCGCGCATGGCTAGACCTTCTCCACGGAGACGCGGCCGAAGAGGCCGGTGGGCCGGACGAGGAGGACGATGATGAGGACGGTGAAGGCGATGGCGTCGCGGTAGGAGGAGTCGGTGTACCCGGCCACGTACTCCTCGGCCAGGCCGAGCACCAGGCCGCCCACCATGGCGCCGGGGACGTTGCCGATGCCGCCGAGCACCGCGGCCACGAAGGCCTTGAGGCCGGCGATGAGGCCGAAGAGCGGCTCGATCTTGGGGCGGGCCACGGCGTTGATGATGCCGGCGGCGGCCGCCAGCACGCTGCCGAGGATGAAGGTGCCTGAGATGATCCGGTTGACCGGGATGCCCATGAGGCCGGCCACCTGCCAGTCGAAGGAGACGGCTCGCATCGCCGTACCGAACTTGGTCCGGTAGACGATGAACTGGAGCATCCCCATGAGGGCGAAGGCGACCAGGAGCGCGATGATGTCGTAGTTGGAGATGTTGACGCCGCCGAGCACCTCGTAGCCGACGCGCTCGAGCAGCGTCGGGAAGACGCGCGGGCTGGGGCCGGGCGGGAACTCGATGGGGTGGCGGAACCAGGGGGCCAGCTGGAAGCCGTACTCCAGCAGGAAGGAGACGCCGATGGCGGTGATGAGCGCCGTCAGGCGCGCGCGGTGGCGCAGCGGCCGGTAGGCGAACCGCTCGATGACGTAGCCGAGCAGGCCGCAGATGGCCATGGCGCCCATGGTCACCAGGCTGGCCTGGATGAAGACCTCGCCGGCGCCGGGCGGGTTCTCGTCGAACGGCCCGCGCACGCCGAGGAGCTGCGAGAAGTAATAGCCGCCGAAGGCGCCGACCATGTAGACGTCGCCGTGGGCGAAGTTGATGAGCTTCAGCACGCCGTACACCATCGTGTAGCCCAGGGCGACCAGGGCGTAGATGGTGCCGACGGAGAGCCCGTTCACCAGGTGCTGGAGGAACTCGGTCACAAGGCCTCGCGGGCCGCCGGGGGAGCGGCCTGAACGAAAAGAGGGGAGGGGCTTACCACAAACCCCTCCCCCCCTAGAATCACGCGCTGCGGCGGCGCCCGGCTACGGGTTCACCGTGGCGACGTACTTCGGCTTGTTCTTCTGGATGCCGATGACCACCGCCGACTTGACCGCGTTGTGGTCGGAGTCGAGCGTGATGACGCCGGCCACGCCCGGGAAGTCCTTGGTGGCCTCGATGGCGTCGCGGATGGCCGGGCCGGTCAGCTCGGTGGCGCGGCCGGAGGCGTCGATGGCCACGAGGGCGGCGTCGTAGGCCAGCGCGGCGAGCGCGTCCGGCACCGAGCCGTAGGCGTCCTTGTACTTCTTCACGAAGTCCTGGACGCGGGGATCCGGCGACTCGTCGGTGTAGTGGTTCGAGAAGTAGCTGCCGTCGAGCGCGCCCTGGGCGATCTCGTAGAGCTTCGACGAATCCCAGCCGTCGCCGCCCGCCATCGGGGCCTTGATGCCGAGCTCGCGGGCCTGGCGGCCGGCCAGCGCCACGTCGCCGTAGTAGGCCGGGATGTAGATCAGCTCCGGCTTCTTGGCCTTGATGGCGGTGAGCTGCGCCTTGAAGTCCTGGTCGCCCGACTTGAAGCTCTGGTCGGAGACGATGGTGCCGCCCATCTCCTCGAACTTCTTCTTGAAGAAGTCGGCGAGGCCCACCGAGTAGTCGTTGCCGACGTCGCGGAGGATGGCGGCCTTGGAGAGCTTGAGGTTCTCCTTGGCGAACTTGGCCATCACCGTGCCCTGGAACGGGTCGATGAAGCAGACGCGGAAGACGTACGGCCGGGTCTTGTCGCCGTCCTTGGTGACGCGCGGGTTGGTGGAGGTCGGCGTGATCTGCGGCACCTTGTTGGCGTCGGCGATCGGCGCGATGGCGAGCGAGCGGCTCGAGGCGATCTCGCCGAGCAGCACCACGACCTTGTCCTGCTGGACGAGGCGGGTGGCGGCGATGGCGGCCTCCTCGGGCTTGCCCTGGTCGTCGTAGGTCTTGAGCGTGAACTTCTTGCCCTTGACGCCGCCCTTGGCGTTGGCCTCGGCGATGGCGAGCTTCACGCCGTTCTCCGTCGAGACGCCGAAGGTGGCCTGCTCACCCGTCATGCAGGAGACGAGGCCGATGGGGATGGTGTCGCTGGCGACCGCCGCGGCGGGAGCGGGGGCGGCCGGCGCGGGCGCGGGCGCCTCCTTCTTCTGGCAGGCGACGGCGAGCGCCGCGACCGCCGTCAGAGCCACTGCACGAACGAAACGCATTGCAACCTCCGAGTCGATGTAGGGGAATGCACGGTGATGAGGCCGGATCGTCGCGTGAGGAAGGCAGGATTCTTCACAAACTCAACGGAATTGTCGACGATAACAGGCGTTGACCCGCAATTTCTGCCGCACCCAAACGGGGCGTAACCTTAGTCAACGACAGACTTTGGGGGCCAGAACGCTAGAATTGCGGACCCTCTGTTCCAAGAGAAGTTCGTCCGCTATATAAGACATCGATTCCAAGTTTCCCTGCAGTCGCTGCATCCGAAGTGAACTCAACTGGGAGGTCTGGATGAATCGTTTCAAGTTCGTTGCGGCAATCCTTCTCGCGGCGGCGATCCCGGCGGTCGGCGCGGCCGAGGACGCTCCGGGCGTCTTCAAGATCCCGGGCACCGAGTCCACCATCAAGTTCTACGGGTACACGCAGCTCGACACGACCCTCGACTTCTCGGGTCGCGTGGCCGACTACGAGGACGCCGACTGGGCCACCATCCTGCCGCTGGTTCCGGCCAACGATAGCCCGTACGCCAAGAAGGCCAAGCCGCAGCTCTACCTCACCGCGCGCACCAGCCGCTTCGGCATCCAGACCACCACGCCGACCAAGCTCGGCAACGTGGGCGTCCGGCTCGAGGGTGACTTCAACGGCCCGAACGGCTTCCAGTCCGAGACCTTCACCAACTCGGTGCTCTTCCGCCTGCGCCACGCCTACGGCACGGTGGGCAACCTGCTCGTCGGCCAGACCTGGACGACCTTCCTCGACTTCGGCGCCGCGCCGGACACGGTCGACTTCAACGGCCCGGGCACGCTCGCCCTCGTCCGCAACCCGATGATCCGCTACACCATCCCGCTCGGCTCGGGCATGAACCTCGCCCTCGCCGCCGAGAACCGCCGCGGCCCCCAGTTCTCCGCCAACGACGGCCGCTACCAGACGCTGCCCGACCTGCACGCCAACTTCTCCTGGAACGGTGACAAGGGCACCTTCTCCGCCCGCCTGGTGACCCAGCGCCTCAACAACTTCGACGCCGCCGCCAACACCACCAAGTCGGCCCAGTCGGTCGCCTTCGGCGTGTCCGGCTCCGCCAAGGTCGGCGGGGACACCGTCCTGGCGCAGTTCGCCGGCGGCCCCGGCGTCGGCCGCTACCTGCTGAACGCCATCACCACCCCGTTCTTCGACTTCAACGCGGCCGGTGACATGAAGCTCTGGTCGGTCTACGGCGCCCACGCGGCGTACACGCACGTGTGGAACCCCGAGTTCCGCTCCACGGCGGTCGTCGCCTACACCTTCGTCGTCGACCCCAAGATCGACGGCGTGGTGGCGGACAACGGCGTGCAGAAGGAGTTCACCCAGGTGTTCGCCAACACCTTCTGGAGCTTCGCCAAGAACGCCGAGTTCGGCGTCGAGTACGCGTGGGGCCAGTGGAAGTCCTTCGGCCCGAACGCCGTCAAGGGCGACCAGAACCGCGTGAACGCCAGCTTCCACTACAACTTCTTCTAGTGGTGGCTTAGAAGTCTCGAGGGGAGCGGGGGCACGGCGCCCTCGCTCCCCTCTCCATTTCCGGAACCACGCCGCTCGAGGTCACCCGCATGAGAACCGTCGCCGCGCTCCCCGTCCTGCTGGCCACGGCCCTCGTCGCCTGCGCCGGCGCGCCCGTCAGCCCGCCGTCCGGCTCGGCCGCGGCGCGCAAGCCGGACGACTGCGCCATCGAGTTCCTGATGAAGGCGCCGGCGCAGCCGTACGAGTCCCTCGACGATCTCCTGCTGCACGTGACCAACCCGCCGGCCGGCGAGCCGTTCCAGGCGCTGCGCCCCAAGGCCTGCCGGCTGGGCGCCGACGCCGTCATCGTCACGCGGAGCCAGGTGCTCGACGAGTTCGGCCACGCGCTGGTCGAAGGGACGGCGATCAAGTACCTCCCCCCGACCCCGACCCCGACCCCGACCCCGACCCCGACCCCGACCCCGACCCCGACCCCGACCCCGACCCCGACCCCGACCCCGACCC
>DASTGK010000271.1:0-12694 GCA_035719085.1 Anaeromyxobacteraceae bacterium | reverse complement strand
GTGGAGCGGCTGCCGCGCTATGGCTTCATCACCTTCACCCTGCCCGACCCCGACTTCGAGGGCGTGCACTGGCAGGTCTGACATGAAGCTGACGCTCGGCATCTCGCCCTGCCCCAACGACACCTTCATCTTCGACGCGCTGGTGAACGGCGCGCTCGACACCGGCCCGCTGCGCCTCGAGGTGGTGCACGAGGACGTGCAGACGCTCAACGCCTGGGCGCTGGCCGGCCGGCTCGACGCCTCCAAGATCAGCTACGGCGTCCTCCCGCGGGTGGCGGGCGAGTACGCCCTGCTCGAGGCGGGCGGCGCGCTCGGCCAGGGCGTCGGGCCGCTCCTGGTGACGCGCCCGGGCCGCGCCTTCGACCCGGCCAGCATGACGGTGGCCATCCCGGGCGAGGAGACGACGGCCCACCTGCTCTTCTCGCTCGCCTTCCCGGCGGCGGCCCGCAAGCGCTTCATGGTCTTCTCGGCCATCGAGGCGGCCGTCGCCTCGGGCGAGGTGGACGCCGGCGTCATCATCCACGAGGGGCGCTTCACCTACCGGGCCAAGGGGCTGGAGCAGCGGCTCGACCTGGGCGAGCACTGGGAGCGGACCACCGGCGCCCCCATCCCGCTCGGCGGCATCGTGGCGCGCCGCGCGCTCGGGCCGGCGGTCCACGCCGAGCTCGACCGGCTGGTGCGCGAGAGCCTGGCCCGCTCCTGGGCCGCCTGGCCGCGCCTCAGCGAGTACGTCCGCTGCCACGCCCAGGAGCTCGACGAGGCGGTGATGCGCCGGCACGTCGAGCTCTACGTGAACGACTTCTCGCGCGGGCTCGGCCCGGCGGGGCGGCGGGCGGTGGAGACGCTGCTCGGCGTCTACCGGCGGCTCCACCCGGCCGTGCCGGCGCCGCCCTCGGGCGTCTACGCGCTGCCCTGATCCGGGAAGAGCGCCCGCACCAGCTTCGGCCGCACGCCGGCCGCGGCGCAGAGCTCCAGGAGGCGGGCCCTCGCCCGGGCGTCGCCGGCCCGCACCTTCTTGCCGAGGATGAGCTCGTTCTTGAGCGAGTGCTCCCAGCCGGCCAGCTCGGTGACCGTCACCGCGTAGCCGCTCGCCTCGAGCGCCAGCACCCGCACCACGTTGGTGAGGTGCGAGCCGAACTCGCGCCGGTGCCAGGGGTGGCGGAAGAGCGGGGCGAGGAGCGGCGCCGGGGCCTCCGCCTCGCCGAGCTGGCGCGCCACCTCGGCCTGGCAGCAGGGGACGACGGCCACGTGGTCGGCGCCGTGACGCACCGCGAGCGCCAGGGCGTCGTCGGTGGCGGTGTCGCAGGCGTGCAGCGCGGTGACGAGGTGGACGCGCGGCGGCGGCTGGGCCGCCTCGATGGTCGCCTCCTCGAAGCGCATCCGCTCGAAGCCGAGCTTCGCCGCGAGCGCCGCCGCCGCGGCGTTGAGTGCCGGGCGCGACTCGACGGCGTGGAGCGTCCCCTTGCCGGCCGGGCCGAGGAAGAGCTCGTAGAGGACGAAGCCGAGGTAGCTCTTGCCGGCGCCGCAGTCGACCACCACCGGCGCGCCGAAGCGGCCGAGCACGTCCTCCACCGCCGGCGCCACGAGGCGCGCCAGGTGGTTCACCTGCTTCAGCTTGCGCAGCGAGTCGGCGTTGAGGTCGCCGTCGCGCGTGAGGATGTGGAGCGCCTTGAGCAGCTCGGGCGACTGGCCGGGCGCGAGCTCCCTCGCCACCTCGGCGCCCTTCTTCTGGGTGCGGCCGGACATGCGGCGCACCATAGCGCCGGACGGGCCGGCGGTCGCGGCGACTTACGGTGAGTCGGCGCGCGCCGTCACCACGTCCGCAGGAAGTGGCAGGTGTAGCCGCCCGGGTGCTTCTCCAGGTAGTCCTGGTGGTAGTCCTCGGCCTTGTACCAGGGGCCCGCCTTGGCGATCTCGGTGGTGATGGTCCCCTTCCAGTGGCCGCTCGCCTGGACCCGCGCCTTCACCGCCTCGGCCGTGGCCCGCTGCGCCTCGTCCTCGTAGAAGATGGCGCTCCGGTACTGCGTGCCGACGTCGTTCCCCTGCCGGTTGGGCGTGGTCGGGTCGTGCATGCGGAAGAACCACCTCTCGAGCAGCTCCTCGTAGGTGAGCTTCCGCGGGTCGAAGACGATGCGCACCGACTCGGCGTGGCCCGACTTCGAGTCGTGGGTGTCCTCGTAGCGCGGGTTCACCACCCAGCCGCCGGTGTAGCCGACCTCGGTCTCGAGGACGCCCGGGATCTTGCGCAGCAGGTCCTGCATCCCCCAGAAGCAGCCGCCGGCCAGCACCGCCACCTCGCGGTCCTTCGCCGCCGCCGCCACCTCGGGGCCGGGCGCGGCCGCGCTGGCCGCCGTCCCGCCCGCGGCCCCCGCCGCCGCGAAGAGCCGGGCGTACTGGCCGTACCCCTCGGCCTCGAGCCGGCTCGCCGGGACGAAGCGGAGCGACGCCGAGTTGATGCAGTAGCGGAGGCCGCCCTCGGCCGGCGGCCCGTCGGTGAAGACGTGGCCGAGGTGCGAGCCGCCCTTCGAGCGGACCTCGGTCCGGTCCATGCCGAGCGAGCGGTCGCGCTTCTCCTCGACGTTGGGCGCGAGGGGGCGGGTGAAGCTCGGCCAGCCGGAGCCGGAGTCGAACTTGTCGGTCGAGGAGAAGAGCGGCTCGCCCGTGACGACGTCGACGTAGATGCCCGGCTCGTGGTTGTTCCAGTAGGCGTTGCGGAACGGGGGCTCGGTGCCGCACTCCTGCGTCACGTGGTACTGCTCCGGCGTGAGCCGCTGGCGCAGCGCGGCGTCGCCGGGGCGGGAAGGGTCGGACACGGGCGTCTCCTTGCGCGGCGCGACCTGCGCCAGCGCCGCGAGCGCGACGAGGCCGGCCGCGACGACCAGGAGGGGCGTGCCCCAGCGTGGGCGGGGACGGTCGGGGGCGCTCATGACGCCCCCGATCTAACGGGGCGTCAGGCGTGGTGCTCCGCCATGTCCGGGTGCTTCTCCAGCAGCTCGTCGAAGGTCCCCGGGAAGTCGAAGACCGGCTCGCCCGGGTGGAGCGCCCAGATGCGCGTGCCCACCTCGCGGATCAGCTCCTGGTCGTGGGTGACGACGAGGAGCGTCCCCTCGTACTTCTGCAGGCCGTCGGAGAGCGCGGCGATCGACTGGAGGTCGAGGTGGTTGGTCGGCTCGTCGAGGACCAGCACGTTGTCCTTGAAGAGCATCAGCTTGGCCATGAGGAGCCGCACCGTCTCGCCGCCGGAGAGGGTGGCGGTGGGCTTCATCCGCTCCTCGCCGGAGAAGAGCATGCGGCCGAGCAGGCCGGAGATCTCCTCGTTGGAGAGCTTGTCCTCGAGCTCGCGCAGCCAGCCGAAGGCGGTGGTCCCCGGCCGGATGACGCCGGCCTGGTCCTGCGGCAGGTAGCCGACCTGGGCCTGGTGGCCCCACTTCACGTGGCCGTGGTCCGGCTTCAGGTCGCCGGCGATCATCTTGGCGAGCGTGGTCTTGCCCACGCCGTTCTTGCCGATGATGCAGATCTTCTCGCCGCGGGTGACGAGCGCGTCGAAGGGGCGGATCACCCGCTCCTCGCCGTAGCGCTTCTCGATCCCCTCGACGGTGAGCGTCTGCTTGCCGGAGGGCGCCTTCTGCTCGAACTTGATGAAGGGGGCGGCGATGTTCGACCGCTTCATGTCCTCCAGCTTGAGCTTCTGCATGGCGCGGACGCGGCTCTGCACCTGCGAGGCGCGGGTGCCGGCGTGGAAGCGGGCCACGAAGTCCTGCAGCTGGGCGATCTTCTTCTTCTTCTCGGCGTTCTCCGACTCGACGCGCGAGCGCACCTGGCCCTTCTGGCGGACCATGTCGTCGTAGCCGCCCGGGTAGGTGATGATCGTCTCGTAGTCGATGTCGGCGATGTGGGTGCAGATGGCGTTGAGGAAGTGGCGGTCGTGGCTGATGGTGACGAGCACGCCGTCGTAGGCGTGGAGGAAGCGCTCCAGCCAGCGGATCGACTCGATGTCGAGGTGGTTGGTCGGCTCGTCGAGGAGCAGCCCCTGCGGCGCGCCGAAGAGCGCCTGGGCCAGCAGCACGCGCAGCTTGTAGCCGCCCGCCAGCGCCCGCATCGGCTGGTCGTGGAAGCCGACGTCGACGCCCAGGCCGTTGAGCAGCTCGCCGGCGTTGGCCTCGGCCGAGTAGCCGTCCTCCTCGGCGATGACGCCCTCGAGCTCGGCGAGCCGCATGCCGTCCTCGTCGCTCATCTCCGGCTTGGCGAGCAGCGCCTCCTTCTCGGCGAGCGCGGCCCAGAGCGGCTGGTTGCCCATGAGCACCACGTCCACCACGCGCGAGTCCTCGTAGCGGAAGTGGTCCTGGCGCAGGATGCCGAGCCGCTTCGGGCGGATGACGCCGCCCGTGTCCGGCTCCTCGTCGCCCGCCAGGATCTTCATGAACGTCGTCTTGCCGGCGCCGTTCGGGCCGGTCAGGCCGTAGCGGTTGCCGGGCGCGAACGAGACGTTCACGTCCTCGAAGAGCTTCTTGGGGCCGAAGGCCTTGGTGACGTCCTGGACCGAGATCATGGGAGGCGGGTTCTAGCGGAATCCCGCCGGGATCGGAAGCCGACAGGCTCCCGGCCGGGGCGGCCCGTCACCGCCCGCGGCGCGCCAGCTCGCGGACGCGGCAGCGGGTCCACTCCCAGGCGAGGAGGCCGAGGTAGGCCAGCCGCTCGCCCGGGCCGTGCGCCCGCTCCGCCCAGGGGGCGGAGGCGCGGGTGCCGGGCACCTCGCCGAACGGGGCCCTCGGCTTGGCGCCCCACTTGCGCACGAAGTGGAGCCGGGCCGCGTTCTCCTTGCGCACCCAGGTCAGCCCCTGCCTGGCGCTGGCCGGCGGCGCCGCCGGCCCGGCCTCGCCGGGCGTGAACCGCAGGCTGACGCCGGAGAAGTGGTAGGCGAGGCAGCGGCGCAGCCGCACGAGCTCGAGCCCGCGGAGCCGGAAGCGCAGGAAGAGGTCGGGGTCGTGGTAGGGGCCGGGGAAGCCCTCGTCGGCGCCGCCCAGCTCCTCGTAGCGGGCCCGCTCCACCAGGAACGGGTAGTGGACGCCGGGCGCCAGGCCGTCGCCCGGGGCCTCCCGGCAGAAGCGCTGCAGCGCCTCGTAGTCGAAGGCGGTGGGATCGAGCCCCAGGTCGCGGGCGTGGGTCACCGCCGCGATGCGCCGGCCGGGCAGCGGCGGCTCGGCGCAGGTCACGCTGAGCACGCGCCCGGGCGCGAGGGCGGGGCGCACCTCGTCGAGCCAGCCGTCGGCGAAGACCATGTCGTCGTTGACGACGAAGAGCCACCGCCCGGCGGCCAGGCGGCAGGCGGCGTTCAGGGCGGGGACGATGCCGCGGTTGACCGGCTCGTAGCGCGCCACCACCCGGTGGCCGGCCGAGGCGAGCGCCTGCCGGCAGGCCTCGATGGCGGCGCGCGAGGGCTCGCCGCCGCCGTCGCCGTAGATGACCACCTCGAGGTCCGGGTCGGGCGGGCGGCGCAGGAGGCCGCGGACCAGGCAGCCGAGGTGGTCGACCGCCCGGTAGGTCGTGACCACCATCGAGACGAGCGGGCCGGCGTCGCCGGCGGCCTGGGGCCCCACGGCTCAGCCCTGCCCTTCGCGGCCGGCCAGCCCGGCCGCGCGGGCGGCGCGGTTGGCCTCGAGGAGCCGGGCGTACTTGTAGAAGGCGTGGTTGGCGTTGGTCACCGAGATGACCAGCCCGGGCCAGCCGTCGAGGATCCCGCCCTTCAGGAGGTAGCTCCGCACGAAGGCCGCCACCCCCTTCCCGAAGACCGCCGCCGCCGAGACCGGGCGGCCGGCGTTCTCCCGGGCCCACAGGGCCGAGTAGGCCTGCACCTTGGCGAGCAGCTGCCCGGCCTCCTGGTGCGCCGCGTGGAGGAGGTCGCCCTCGAGGTGGCCCTGGCTCGCCCCGGGGACCAGCGACACCGTCTCGTGCACCAGGCCGCCGCCCCAGGCGCCGCGGCGGCGATCCCACAGCCTGATCTTGGCGTCCGGGTACCAGCCGCAGCTCCGCACCGGCCGCCCGGCGTAGAGGTTGAGACGGTTGAAGTCGTAGCCGTCGCACCGCCAGTCGGCCTTGGCGGCCGCGATGGAGACCGCGAGGGCGGGCGAGAGCCACTCGTCGGCGTCGAGCGAGAGGACGTGGTCGTGGGCCGCCTGCGCGGCGGCGAAGGCCTTCTGCGCCGTGAAGCCGTCGAAGGGGCGCACCAGCACGCGGGCCCCGCACGCCTCGGCGAGCTCCCGGGTGCGGTCGGTGGAGCCCGAGTCGACCACCAGCAGCTCGTCGCAGACCGGCCGGAGCGAGGCGAGGCAGCGCTCCAGGTTGCGCGCCTCGTTGAAGGTGATGACCACGCCGGAGAGCTCGATCATGCCGCCTCCGGGGCTACCACGCGGGCGGAGGTCCGGCAACGAGGAGCGTACCGCCTCAGCGGGCGCCCGCGGCCGCCGCCGGCAGCATCCCGGCCGCCGGCCCGCCCTGGCTCCCGCGGCCGAAGAGCCGCAGGATCCGCGGCGCCGCCGCCGAGAAGCGGGCCTCGGCGTCGGGCAGCGGGCGGTCGAACGGATCGGTGAGCGTGACGCCGCCCATGCCGGCGTCCATGCCGTAGAACGAGACCTTGAGGTCCTTGCCGATGGCGGCGTAGCGCGGCTCCCAGCCGAGCGACGAGAGGACGAAGCGGTCCTGCGGCGCGTCGAACATGGAGACGCCGTCGGAGTAGAGCTCCGCCGGGTGGCGGTCGCCGAGCAGGCCGAGGAGCGTCGGCACCACGTCGGCGTGGCTGGTCGGCGCGTCGCGGCGCCCCACCGGCACGCCGTCGCCCAGCACCACCATGGGCACGTGGATCTGCTGCACCGTGAGCGCCGAGCCGTGGCCGACGTGCCCCTGCTCGCGCATCTCCTCGGCGTGGTCGCCGGTGACCACCACCAGCGGCCGCTTGCCGCGCGTCTTCTCCATCCAGTCGAGGAACTCGTCGATCTTCCAGTCGGCCTCGTAGGCCGAGTTGCGGGCCCGGTTGAGGATGAGGTTCCCGGGCGCGGCGCTGGCCTTCAGGATCCCCTCGCCGTCCCAGACCGGCGAGAACTTGGCCGAGCGGGCCGGGTACGAGTAGTTGAAGTGCGGCCCGACGAAGAAGAGGAAGAGGAAGACCGGCTTGTCGCCGGCGGTCGAGACGAAGCGGCGCGCCTCGGCCAGCATGGCGCCGTCGCGCTGCTCGCCGTCCAGCTCGGCCGGCCAGTCGGTCTCGAGCGACTGCTGCACGTCGCCGAAGACCTGCTCGCGCAGCCCCATCCAGTCGACCGACGAGGCGGCCAGGAACTTGGAGGCGTAGCCGTTGGCCGAGAAGGCGGGGAAGAGCTCCGGGCGCCGCCCCGAGCCGACCACGGCGTCGAGCTTGTGGGCCTGCAGGCCGAAGAGCAGGCCGAAGACGGTGAAGTAGGTGGAGGAGGAGAGCGCGTAGTGGCGCTCGAAGACGGTGCCGCCCGACTCGGCGCGCTTCACGAGCCGCGGCATCACCTGCGGGTCGAGGTAGTCGGCGCGCGTCGACTCGAGGAGCAGGAGCACCACGTCCGGCTTCCGGGTGAACTTGATCTCGGCCGGCGGCACGCCCGGCGGCAGCTTGAGCGCCGACTCGCCGGCCACGCCCTTGAGCGGGCTCGACATGGCCTGGCGCCCGGTCACCTTCACCCAGAAGCCGCTGACGCGCACCGGCACCTGCAGCGGCATCGCCTGGCCGGCGGCGAAGACGCCCGGCCCGCCGAAGAAGGTGAGGCTGCCGACGTAGAGCCGCTCCACCGCGGCGAGGAGCAGGATGGCGGTGGCCCACGTCCAGGTGCGCCGCGGCGAGGGGAAGCGGCCGACGAGCCAGGCGCCGACGGCCAGCTCGGCGAGGAGCCAGCCGAGCCCCTCGGCCAGGAAGACGAGGACGTCGACGGTGGGGATGCCGGTCTCGCGCAGCGCCCCGGGCTGCGTGGCGACGCGGAAGAAGAAGCCGTTGATGTGGAAGCCGACCGACGCGTAGGTGCGGGCGTCGACGGCGAGCGCCACGGTGGCGAGCCCGGTGACGGCCGGCACCGCCCAGCGGTAGAGGCGCGGCAGGAGCGAGAGCGGCAGCGTGACGAGCCAGAGCGCCAGCGCCAGCGCCGCCGCCTGGAAGGGGAAGATGGGCCAGACCGCCGCCCGGTAGGCCTCCGGCACGCCGCGCACCGCGAGCTCGATGGGGCCGGCGAAGAGCCAGAGGAAGACAGGGACGTGGCCGAGCGCCCAGAGGAGGGCCGGCCAGCGCGGGGCGCCCGAGGAGGGGCTCGGGCGATCGGGGGAGGTGAGCGGCATGTCGGGACCGGAACCTAAGCGAGATCGGCGTCGCCTGCCAACGGCCCGGGGTCCGGGCCGGACCGGAGCTAACGGAGCGCCTCCTCGTAGACGCGGAAGAGGTCGGCGGCGATCGCCTCGTCCTTGAAGCGCTGCACGTGCTCGCGCCCGGCCGCGCGCATGGCGGCGCGGCGCCCCTCGTCGCCCAGGATCGAGGCGAGCGTGGCCGTGAGCTCCTCCGGATCGCGCGGGTCGACGTAGGCCGAGCCCGGGCCGGCCGCCTCCGGGAAGACGCCGCCGCGGCTCGTCACCACCGGCGCGCCGGCGAAGAGCGCCTCGATGATGGGGATGCCGAACCCCTCGAAGATCGACGGGTAGACGAGCGCCTGGCAGAGGCCGTACAGGGCCGCGAGGTCGGGCTGGGCGACGCCGCCCGCCAGGAACCGGAGGCGCGCCTCGACGCCGAGCCGCCTCGCCTCCTCCTTCACCTCGGCGGCGTAGGCGGTCTCGCGCCCGACGACGACGAGCGCGACGTCGCCGGGCAGCCCGGCGAGCGCCTTCACCGTGAGGCCGAGGTTCTTGCGCTTCTCGACCGTGCCGACGGAGAGGAGGAAGCGCGCGGGCAGCGCGAGCCGGCGCGCCGCCTCGGCCAGCGCCGCGGGGGCGAGCGGCGCCTGGAAGGCCGGGTGGCAGCCCTGGTAGACGACGCGGATGCGCGAGGGGTGGATGGCGTAGCGCTCGACGAGGTCGTCGCGCGTCTGCGCGCTGATGGCGACGACGAGGCCGGCCCGCTCGGCCGCGCTGCGGAACTTCCAGCGGTAGATGCGCCGGTCGATGGGCGGGTAGAGCTCGGGGAAGCGCTCGAAGATCAGGTCGTGGATGGTGACCACCGAGCGGACGCCGCTCCGCTCGATGCCGAGCGGCAGCTCGTTCGAGAGGCCATGGAAGAGCTCGACGCCGTCGCGGCGGAGCTGCGCCGGCAGCCCCGCGGTGCGCCAGAGCGCCGGGACGGCGCGGCCGAGGGTGGTGTCCGGGCCGCGCGGCTCGACGCCGTCGGCGAGGCGGCCCGCGGCGGCCCGCGCCCCGTAGGCGACGTAGCGGTGGCCCGGGCGGTGGCGCGCCAGGATGCGCAGCACGTCCCGGCTGTAGTTCCCGAGGCCGGTCTGGTTCTGGAAGGCGCGCTTGGCGTCGAAGCCGAGGTGCATGAGTGAGTTGGCGCCCCTTTGTCTGGTTGGAGCACTGCGTGGGGCTACCACGCGCCCCGGCCGGGCGGCAACGCCGCGCGCCCCCGATCGGGAGAACCCGGGGCCGGTCACCCGGCCGTGCTACTTGAACCCACCGTCGAACCGGACCACGGTGACCGGAGGACGGCGGCGGGGGGTGGGCCGCCGGGGAGGAGGGTCCCCTCATGACGGTCCAGCCGCGGCCGCGCCTCGGCGACCTGCTGGTCGGCGCCCGGGTGATCACGCCCGCCCAGCTCGAGCGGGCGCTGCGCGAGCAGAGCTCCTTCGGCGGCCGGCTCGGCCAGGCGCTCCTGGCGCTCGGCTACATCGACGAGACCAAGCTGGCGACCGCGATCGCGGCCCACCTCGGCCTGCCGGCCGTCGACCTCGACCGGGCGCGGCTCGCGCCGGGCGTGGTCCGGCTCTTGCCGCTCGAGCTGGCGGAGCGGTACGGGCTCATGCCGCTCGGCGCGAAGCCGCTCGAGGGGCGGCTCCTCCTCGCCTGCCTCGACCCGACCAACCTCGAGGCGCAGGCGGCGGCGCGCGAGGCGACCGGCCAGCACCTCGTGCTCCACGTGGCCACCGCCTCGGCCATCGAGCGGGCCATCCGGCGCTACTACTACGGCGAGGCGGCCGCGCCCGCGCCCACGCCGTGCGACGCGCAGTTCACCGTCACCCGCCACACCATCGACCCGGTCCAGGCCGGCACGGTGGAGCACGACGTGGTGGACCGGGTCGCGGCGCTGGAGCAGCGGGTCGAGAGGCTCAACCGGCTCGTCGAGACGCTCCTCGACGTCCGCGCCAGGGAGCGCCAGGCCGGCGCCGGGGCGCGGGCGAGCTGAGTCCTTGGTCGCCCTCCCTCTCCCTTACCGGGACTTACCGGGGGAGAGGGCCGGGGGGCTCGCCACCGCAGCCCTCGAACGCGGCTATGCTTGCCGGGCAGGATCCCGCGCGGCCAGAAGGGCCGGGCTTCCTTCGACGTCTCTCACCCGAGGCCCCATGCTCCACCGCACCCTGCTCGCCCTCGCGCTCCTCGCCGCCGCCCCGGCGCTCGGGCAGGAGGCGAGGAAGCCCCTCACCGTGGCCGCCGCGGCCAACCTCAAGACGGCCGCCGAGGAGCTGAAGAGGGCCTTCGAGGCGGAGCACCCGGGCGTCGAGGTGGCGCTCACGTTCGGCGCGTCGGGCACCTTCTTCGCGCAGCTCCAGAACGGCGCCCCCTTCGACGTCTTCCTGTCGGCCGACCGCGAGTACCCGGCCAAGGTGATCGCCGCGAAGCTCGGCGCCGCGGCCGACGAGAAGGTCTACGCGTTCGGCAAGCTGGTGGCCTGGCTCCCGCCCGGCTCGACCTTGGACCTCGAGAAGAGGGGCCTCGCGGCGCTCGCCGACCCCGGCGTGAAGAAGATCGCCATCGCCAACCCGGCCCTCGCGCCCTTCGGCCGCGCCACCGAGTCGGCCTTCAGATCGGCCGGCGTCCTCGGCGCGGTGAAGGAGAAGCTGGTGCTCGGCACGAGCGTCGCCCAGACCGCCCAGTTTGCCACCACCGGCGCCGCCGACGTGGCCTTCCTCCCCTCCTCGCTCACCTTCGGGAAGGAGCTGGCGGGCGGCAAGGTCGTCTTCGTCCCCGAGGCGCTCTACCCCAGGATCGAGCAGTCGGGCATCGTCCTCGGCGCGGCCAAGGACCCGGCGCTGGCCCGCGCCTTCCTCTCGCTCCTGACCGGCGAGAAGGGGCGCGCCATCCTGGCGAAGTACGGGTACGGTCTCCCGTAGCCGCCCGCGAACACATGGACACCGCCGCCCTCGCCCTCTCGGCCCGCCTCGCCGGGCTCACCACGCTCCTCCTGCTCCTCCTCGGCCTGCCGCTCGCCTGGTGGCTCACGGTGAGCCGGTTCCGCATGAAGTTCCTGGTGGAGGCGGTGGTGGCGCTCCCGCTCGTCCTGCCGCCGACGGTGCTCGGGTTCTACCTGCTCACCGGGCTCGGGCCGCACAGCCCGGCGGGCCGGCTGTTCGAGGCGGTGGCGGGCCACCCGTTCCCCTTCTCGTTCGCCGGGCTCCTCGTCGCCTCGGTGCTCTACAGCCTGCCCTTCGCCGTCCAGCCCTTCGCCGCCGCGCTGGCCGGCGTCGACCGGCGGCTCGTCGAGGCCTCGCACACGCTCGGCGTCTCGCCGCTCGCCACGTTCCTGCGCGTCACCCTCCCGCTCGCCTGGCCCGGCGTCCTCGCCGGCGCGGTGCTGACCTTCGCCCACACGCTCGGCGAGTTCGGCGTGGTGCTCATGGTGGGCGGCAACATCCCGGGCCAGACGCGCACCATGGCGGTCGCCATCTTCGACCACGTCGAGGCGCTCGAGTACGCCGCCGCCCACCGCACCGCCGGGCTCCTCCTCGCCGTCTCCTTCGGCGTGCTCGCCCTCGTCTACGCGCTCCAGCGCCGGCCGTTCTTCCGATGGAACGAGCGCTGAGCCTCGACGTCGTCCGCCGCTTCCCGCGCGGCCCGCTCATCGCCGCCCGGGCGAGCTGGCCGCTCGGGCGCGATCCCGTCACGGTGCTCTTCGGCCCCTCCGGCTCCGGCAAGACGACCGTGCTCCGCGCGCTCGCCGGCCTGGACCGGCCCGAGGGCGGCTCGATCGCCTTCGGCGACGAGACCTGGTTCGACGCCGGCCGGCGCCTCTTCGTGCCGCCCCAGGCGCGCGGCATCGGCTTCCTCTTCCAGGACTACGCGCTCTTCCCGCACCTCTCGGTCGCCGCCAACGTCGGCTTCGGCCTCTCCGGGCTCCCCCGCGCCGAGCGCGAGGCGCGCGTCGAGGAGATCGCCGGGCGGCTCGGGATCCGCGACCTCCTCCCGCGCCGCCCCGCGGCGCTCTCCGGCGGCCAGCGGCAGCGGGTGGCGCTCGCCCGCGCGCTGGCCCGGCGCCCGCGCCTCCTCCTCCTCGACGAGCCCCTCTCGGCGCTCGACGCGCCGACGCGCGAGGCGCTGCGCGGCGAGCTGCGCCACCTGCTCGAGTCGTCGGGCGTGCCGGCCGTCGTCGTGACCCACGACCGCACCGAGGCGCTCGCGCTGGGCGACCGGCTGGTGGTGCTCGTGGACGGGACGGTGCGGCAGGTCGGGCCGGTGCACGAGGTGTTCTCCGCCCCCGTGGACGCCGAGGTGGCCC